>JAKDLE010000672.1 GCA_030453005.1 Pseudonocardia sp.
GCGCGAGCAGGTCACCCCTCAGTTGCCGGGGGGCGCGGGCGCGGGCGTGGGCGTGCCGGGGTTGCGCTCGCCGCCGGGATCACCGGTGAGCCCGGTGTCGCCCACGGTCGGGTCGACGGCCTGCGCGACGATGTACGCCTCGCGCTCGAACTCCCCGAAGACGCCCTCGTCGCCGTCGAAGCCGAACTCCTCCTCGGCCTCCGTGAGCGTGAACGCCTCGCGCACGATGCCGGTGACCGCGACCGGGTCCTCGTCCTCCGGGTTGATCTGCCCGATGCCCGGCTCGGCCGCGATGACCAGCAGCCCCTCGCCGTCGGGGCTGCTGAGGACGAAGGCCTGCGGGGTGAGCACCTCCTCGACACCCGCGCTCACCGTCACCATCTGGCCGACGAAGCTGGTGAACCCGTCGACCGCGTCGACCTCGGCGTCCTCCACCTCAAGGGGCTCTTCGCCGGTGATGTCGCCGACTGAGGCACCGACCTCGCTGCCCGCGGTCTCCTCGCCGCAGCCCGCGAGCACGCCGAGTCCGAGCCCGGCCGCCACCACGGCCGTGCCGACCCGGCGCTTGCGACCCATCGCTGTCCTGTTCATGCCCGTCGTCTCCTTCTCTCCGTCGCTCGGTCGCCGTGACCGGCCACCTTTCTCGTCGTTACCCCGGGGCCCGGGGCGGTCATCGGGAACGGCGACGACGGTTTCGTCATGAACCGGATTGCGACGCATTCGTCATATTCCGGAGCCGTACCGGGTACCGCGTGATCGGCCCGCGCGTTCCGGCCAAGCCCCGGCGCGGCCGACCGACACGACCAGGCCGGGGTAGCCGAGCACAGCGGTGCCATCAGGGCGCGCAGGAACAGCATCAGCGGCGTCCGACCCGGCGCGCGTACGCCGCGGCCCGCGACCGCGGCCAGCGCAGCCGGGAGACCAGGGCCGGGTAGCCGCGGCTCAGGCCGCCCGGGCGCCTGCTCCGTCGCGGGCCTGCTCACCTCAGCCGCGGCGGAGGCCGCCCCCCTCGGTCGGCTCCGCAGGCACCGTCCCCTGGGTGATCGCGTGGCAGTCCGCCGCCACGTCCCGCAGCAGGTCGTGCAGCCGGGTGTCGGACTCCCGCCGCGGGCGCCCGCGCAGCCGGTCGGTGAGAACGGCGAGCGCGGACCCGACCGCGCCTTCGACCGGACTCACCAGCCGCTCGCAGCGCACCAACACGAGGGTCCGCCGGTCGCCGCGCTCTAGCCGGGCCAGCCGGGCCCGAGCCCGCGCCAGTCGGCGGGCGGCGGCGCGCGGCAGCGGCCCGGCCGCCTCGGCGGCGCGCAGGCAGCCTGCGACGACGACCGGCGTCACGCGTGGGTCCCGGCCCCCGGTGCCGATCAGGTCCGGCGCGAGCCGCGCGAGCGCGTTGCGGACCGCGCCGCGCTCGATGCGGTCGTTGACCAGCCGGGCCAGCGCGGCGAGCGCGGGGTCGGTGCACCTCGGGTGGTCGGTGAACCGATCCCCCGCCAGCACCGACACGTACTCCATCAGGCACGCCCCGGTCTCCGGGGAGCGGTGCTGGCCCCGGTCGAGCACCGGGAGCTCGTCCGGAACCCGTCCCGCCGGAGCCCGCCGCTGCATCCACATGATCATCGCCTCCCACTGCACCGGTATCGGACACGGGTGCCCGGGGCGGGCACGGCCGAAACCGGCGGCAGTCGGGAGTAGCGGCGCGCCCGGCGGGTACACCCGGGGGTGCCGAACAATTTCCCCGGGATCCGTTGCTTCCACTCCACCGACTCCGACGGCCGCGAGCTCGACGGTCGCACCGTCGCGGTCGTCGGCTACGGCAACCTCGGTCGCGCCGTCGCGCTGAACCTGCGGGACGCGGGCACCGACGTCGTGGTCGGCAACGTCGACGACTCCTACCGGCAGGACGCCGCCCGGGACGGCTTCCCGGTCGCCGAGATCGGCAAGGCCGTCGCCGAGGCCGACATCGCCTTCGTCCTGTTGCCCGACGAGGTCATCCCGGGCTCGTTCCGCGACGAGATCGCGCCGGCGCTGCCTGCAGGCGCCGCGGTCTGCTTCGCCTCGGGGTTCGCGCTCGCCTACGGCCTCGTCGACCCACCCCCCGGCGTCGACGTCCTCATGATCGCGCCGCGGATGCTCGGCACCGAGGTCCGGCGCGCCCACCAGGACGGAACGGGGTTCTTCAGCTTCGTCTCGGTGGAGCAGGACGCGAGCGGCGACGCCGAGCGGCGGCTACTCGCCCTGGCCGCCGCGGTCGGTTCCCTGCGCCGGGGCGCCGTCGAGCTGCCTGCGCGGCACGAGGCGATGGCGGACCTGCTCGTGGAGCAGACGTTCGGGACGTACCTCGGCGTCGCCCTGCAGGCCGCGTTCCAGATCGGAACCGAGGCCGGCCTGCCGGCCGAGGTGATGGCGCTGGAGCTGTACATGTCCGGCGAGCTGTCGCGCACGGCCGCGGGGTTCGCCGACGACGGGTTCTACCGATCGGTCGCGAACCACGGGATGACGGCCGCGTTCGGCGGGTTCATCCGGCTCCCGGACGTCGACGCCGAGGCCATGCTCGCGTCCTTCCGCGCGCCGCTCGAGGACGTCCGCTCCGGC
>JAKDLE010000673.1 GCA_030453005.1 Pseudonocardia sp.
CACGCGGTCGAGCAGCACCGCCAGCGCGGTGCCGCGCGACGCGGCGGTCTCCAGCACGTCCCACGGCACCGCGTCGGCGTAGCGGGCGGCCGTGGTGACGAACAGCCACAGGTCGGCCGCCGCGAGGAGCTGCCCCGCCAGCCTGCGGTTGGCCGCGACGACGGAGTCGAAGTCGGGGGCGTCGAGGAGGGCCAGACCCGGTTCGAGCGAGGCCGACGCGACCAGCTGCAGCGTCTGGTGGTCGGCGCCCGCGCCGGTGGTGCGGGCGAGGTCGGGCAGCACCCGGGTGTCGGCGAACCACGCCACGTCGTCGGGGTGGCACCCCAGCACCGGGGAGCGCGTGGTGGGGCGGAGCACCCCCGACGGCGTGACCGGCTGCCCGACCAGGCTGTTGACGACGGTGGACTTGCCCGCGCCCGTCGACCCACCGACGACGGTCAGCAGCGGGGCGTCGAGCCTGCGCAGCCGGGGCAGGACGTAGTCCTCGAGCTGGTGCACGAGCTCGGCCCGGTCGGCGCGGGCCTGCTCGACGCCGGGCACGTCGAGGGCGAGGCGGGCACCGCTCGCCGTGTCCCGCAGCGCGACGAGCGCGTCCGCGAGTGCGTCCTCCCTCGACATGACCGGGTCCCTCCTCGGGATGCGACCGGATCGACGCGTCGCGCGTGTCTGCCGAGTATGTCGCGGAGTCCGCGTCCGTCCACTCCGGCCGGGGCCCGCGGCGTGGCGTGGCGTTCCGACCGACGCGTGAGAGCGACGTGGTCGGGCTCGCGGGCCTGCGGACCCCGATGGTGTCGACTTCAGGCGTCCGTCGGTTCGCGGCGGGGCGGTCGCACGCGCGATCTCAGGTCGAGCGCGCGGGGGCTGGCCCCGGTATGGACGGTCACGCACCGGGAGGATCCCCTACCCGTCGGTGGAGGACCCGGGCCCGGCACCGATCCCCCCGCGCCCGCTCGTCCCTACCGTCGTCCGCACCGGCACGGCGATGACTCCGGCGCCGTCCCCTCGTCTCCACGACGACGCCGCCACAGCGGGAGGAGCACGCCATGACCACCAGCACCAGCACCAGCCGCACGCTGAGCCACCGCGACCGCTCGGTGCTCGCCGCCGTCCTCGCAGGCCGCTGCGAGGTGGCGGGCGGCGCCGCCGCCGTCCTGGTCATCGACGGCTTGGGCTGCTGCGACCAGTTCGCGGGTCCGCGCCTCGTCCGGGCCGGGCTCATCGCACCCCCCGGACCGACCTCCGCACCCGCCAGGCTGACCGCCACCGGCCACGCCCTCCTCGCCGCAGCGTGAACGCCGTGACCACCACACCGACCACCACGCCGACGCGGCCGCCGCTGACCCGCGCCGACCGCTGCGACCGCTGCCCGGCCGCCGCCCGCGTCCGGGCCGTGCTGCCCGCGGGCGAGCTGCTGTTCTGCGGACACCACGGCCGCGCCCACCACGACCGGCTGCTCGCGAGCGGAGCGGTCGTCGAACCGCCGGGTGCTCTGGTGGAATAGGCGCATGCCAGGTTCAGTCGCGGTCGTCACCGGCGCCGGGAGCGGCCTCGGCCGCCTCATCGCCCGCACCCTGCTCGTCGACGGGTACCGCGTCGCGCTGGCCGGGCGGCGTACCGAGACGCTCACCGGGACCGCCGACGGGCATCCCGACGCGCTCGTCGTACCCACCGACGTCTCCGACGCGGACTCGGTCGCCGCGCTGTTCCGCGCCGTCTCCGACGCCTGGGGACGGGTGGACCTGCTGGTCAACAACGCGGGCGGCTTCGGCCCGACGGGGACCCCTGACGAGGTCGACGTCGGCGAGTGGCGGGCCACCGTCGACACGAACCTGACCGGCACGTTCCTCTGCTCCCGTGAGGCCTTCGCCCGCATGCGCGCCCAGGACCCGCCGGGCGGGCGGATCATCAACAACGGCTCGATCTCAGCGCACGTCCCCCGCCCCGGGAGCATCGCCTACACCGCGACGAAGCACGCGGTCACCGGACTGACCCGGTCGTTATCGCTGGACGGGCGGCCGTTCGGAATCGCCTGCGGCCAGATCGACATCGGCAACGCCGCCACCGAGATGACCAGCGGGATCGCCCGGGGCGCCCGCCAGGCCGACGGGAGCATCCGGCCCGAGCCCACCTTCGACGCGCACCACGTGGCCGACGCGGTCCGGTACATGGTCGGGCTCCCGCTCGACGCCAACGTGCAGTTCCTGACCATCACCGCCACGGCGATGCCGTTCATCGGCCGGGGCTGAGCGGCGCCGCCCGATGCGGTGTTTCGCGCCCTGCGCCTGCGCGGCCAGTCAACTTAAGAGGGTCCGGCGTCGTCCGCGGACATGGCCTCAGACCCCCGCCGGGGTCGGTGCCGCGATCGTGTCGATCGTCTCCATGGACTTGGTGAACTCGACGTAGGTGTTGTCCATCAATGCCCGCGGTTCGAAGGACGGGCTCGCCATGACCCCGTGCATGCGGCGGCGCTGCATGCCGAAGTTGCCGCCGTCGTAGATCGGGAAGATCGCCGCTTCGCGCAGGTACTTCTCGAAGGAGTGCTTGCGGTCAGCGCTGTTCACGCCGACGACCTGCAGGCACTTGTACACCGCG
>JAKDLE010000674.1 GCA_030453005.1 Pseudonocardia sp.
TCCCCCGGCGGAGGCGGTCGCGTTCGTGCGTCGGCACTACGACCGCCGCGCGGTGGAGACGCCGTGGCAGCGCCGGTACGTGCGCCGCTTCCGACGGTGATCAGCGGCCGCGGTGCGAGCGCGTCAGATGGTCGCGCCTGGACCGCTGGCGCCGATCACGGCCGGTCAGGAGGCCGGGTGCTCGCCCATCGCATCGACGACGGCCGTGCGGACCCTGGTCTCGTTGATCAGGGTGCCCGGCGGCAGGCCGCAGCGGGAGTCGGCGCGCAGCGTGTCGCGTTCGCCCGCGAACTGGCCGTCGGCCGCGCCGACCATCAGCTCGGTGCGCGTGCGTCCGGCGTCGTGGACGAGGGTGCGGCACGAGCGCCCGTCGAGCACGGTGGTGCCGGGCTGCACGTGCACTCCGACGAGCCCGGTGAGCGCCCGGTAGAGCGCGCTGCGCAGGTCGGCGGGCACGAGGCAGGTGCGCAGGGCGTCGACGGCTCCGCTGAACGCGCTGTTCCAACGGCCCGGGTGGTCGGCCTCCAGCCGGCCCAGCAGCTCGACGGGGTCGCGGGGGAGCCGGGCGAGGAACTCCGGTGTGGGCACCTGCCAGCTGCCGCGGCGGCGTTGCGCGGGCTCGACGCACGTGTCGTCGCGGTCGCGGTGGAACTCCCCGAACGGTGCGCGGAACAGCCCCACCGGTGCGACGTCGTGCAGCTCGAAGCCCTCGTGGCGGGCCTGCTCGGCGGAGCCGGTGAGCCAGCGCTGGCGGCCGGTCAGCTCGCGGTCGAGCAACCAGTCACGCTCGGGGCGGGAGGGGACCCAGGTGCGGAGCCGGTGCTCGGTGAGGTGCTGGTGCGGTCCGAAGCTGCCCAGCCACCACGCGTCCGTCGCGACGAACCGGTACTGGTCCGGCCCGATCGGGTCGTCGGTGGTGGCGATGACGAGATCGAGCAACGCACGCTCCCGGGGGTCGTGGCGGACGGCCGGCCAGCCGCCCCTACGTGGCACCACAGTGTGATCCGGTGACCCGAAGTGACCGACACGACCCCCCTGGTGACTACTGCAGCCACTCCTTCACCTGCGACAACACCTTCTGCGGGTCGGAGCTGATCGGGTTGACGTGGAGGTGGGTGACCCCCGCCTCGCGCAGCGCCGCGATCCGCTCCTTGACGAACGACGGCGGGCCGATGAGCGAGGTCTGCGCGATGAACTCCTCGGGCAGCGCGGCGGCGGCCTCGTCCTTCTTCCCGTCGAGGTAGAGGTCCTGCACGACGGCCGCCTCGTCGGCGTAGCCCTGGCGCTGGAAGACGGTGTTGTAGAAGTTCTTCCCGCGGGCGCCCATGCCGCCGATGTAGAGGGCGTTCATGCCGCGCGTGAGCTGCCGCGCGGGCCCGAACATGTCCTCCTCGATCGCCAGGATGCCGCCGCCGGTGATCTGCAGCTGCCCGAGCTCGGGGGAGCGCTTCGCGAACCCGCGGTCCATCGCGTCGCCGAACACGTCGCGCAGCTTCTCGGGCATCAGCACGTGCGGCAGCCAGCCCTGCGCGAGCTCGGCCGTCAGCTCGACGTTCTTGTCGCCGAGGGCGGCGACCCAGATCGGGATGTCGGCGCGCTGCGGGTGGTTGATCAGCTTGAGCGGCTTGCCCAGGCCGGTGCCCTGGCCCTCGGGCAGCGGGATCGGGTAGAGCCCCTCGTTGGTCAGCTTCTCGCGGCGCCACACCTTCCGGCAGATGTCGATGATCTCGCGGGTGCGGGCGATCGGCTTGTCGTAGACGACGCCGTGGAAGCCCTCGATCACCTGCGGGCCCGACGCGCCGAGCCCGAGGATCATCCGTCCGCCGGACAGGGCGTCGAGGCCGGCCGCCGTCATCGCCGTCAAGGTGGGGGTGCGGCTGTAGATCGGGAGGATCCCGGAGCCGATCTGGACGCGCTCGGTGCGGGCGGCGAGGTAGCCCATCAGCGAGACCGCGTCGTAGGAGTAGGCCTCGGCGACCCACACGACGTCGAGGCCCGCCTTCTCCAGGCCGACCACCGCCTCGGCGTTGTTGATCGGGTCGTCGCCGTACTGGAGTTGGGTGGACAGCAGCATGGACGTAGCCAACAGCTCCGGTTACCGGCGAGTCAAGTCACCGGGTGCGCGATCATGTGGGCATGGGTTTTCGGGTGGTGCCTGCCGCGTACGTACTGCTGTTCGACCGCGACGGTCGGGTGCTGCTGCAGCTGCGCCAGGGCACCGGCTACCGCGACGGCCACTGGGCGGCGGCGGCCGCGGGACACGTGGAGGCGGGCGAGGCGGTGCACGCGGCGGCGTGCCGGGAGGCCGCGGAGGAGCTGGGGATCGTCGTCGAGCCCGTCGACCTGGAGCCGCTCACCGCGATGCACCGCACCGCGGGCAACGGGCTGGAGATCGACGAGCGGGTGGACTTCTTCTTCTCGTGCCGCCGGTGGGTGGGGGACCCGCGGCGGATGGAGCCGGGGAAGAGCGCCGACCTGCGCTGGTGTGCGCTCGACGCCCTCCCCGAGCCGGTGGTGCCGCACGAGCGGTTCGTGCTCGACGGCGTGCGCGCGCGCACGCTGCCCGGCGTCGTCAGCTTCGGGTTC
>JAKDLE010000675.1 GCA_030453005.1 Pseudonocardia sp.
CCTGCGGGCCACGGTCACCCGGTGGACCTCGTCGGGACCGTCGTAGATGCGTGCGGCGCGCGCCCACCGGTACATCTGCTCCAGCGGCATGTCCGTGGAGAAACCGAGCGACCCGTGCACCTGGATCGCGCGGTCGAGCACGTCGTGCAGCACCGTCGCCCCGAAGTACTTGATCATCGCGATCTCGGTGCGGGCCGCGGACGCCCCGACCTGGTCGATCGTCCACGCGGCCTTCAGGGTCAGCAGCCGGGCGGCCTCGATCGACGCGGCGCTGTCGGCCACCCAGTTCTGCACCGTCTGCTTCTCGGCGAGCACGCCGCCGTGCACGTCGATGCTGACGGCACGCTCGCAGAGCATGTCGAACGCCCGCCTGCACACCCCGATCCACCGCATGCAGTGGTGGATCCGGCCGGGTCCGAGCCGCTTCTGGGCCAGGGCGAACGCCTGACCGCGTCCGCCGAGCAGGTTCTCCTCCGGCACCCGGACGTCCCGGTAGCCGACCTCGGCGTGCGACCACACCGGCATGTCGTGGTTCGGGTCGTTCATGAGCCCGATCTCCCGGGTCTCGATGCCCGGCACCGTCGTCGGCACGATGATCATCGACATCCGGTGGTGCGGGTCCGCGTCCGGCTCGGTGACGGCCATGACGATGTGGAAGTCGCTGCGCGTCGCGTTGCCGACGAACCACTTCCGTCCGTCGATGACCCACTGGCCGCCCTCGAGCCGGGCCGAGGTGGTGAACTGGCGCGGGTCTGAGCCCGTGCCCTGCTCGGTCATCGAGAACGCGCTGAGCAGGCGGCCGTCGAGCAGCGGCCGCATCCAGCGTTCGCGCTGCTCGTCGGTGCCCGCGAGGGCGATCAGCTCCGCGTTGCCCGAGTCGGGCGCCTGGCACCCGAAGACGAACGGGGCCAGCTCACTGGTGCCCAGCACCTCGTGCAGCAGACCCAGCTTGACCTGCCCGTAGCCCTGGCCGCCGAGATCGGGGTGCAGGTGGGCGGCCCACAGGCCCTGCGCCTTGACCTTGTCCTGCAGCGGCGCCGCGGTGCGGCGGAACCCCGTGTGGTCGAGGTCGAGTACCTCCAGCGGGTAGATCTCGTCGCGGACGAACTCACGAGCCCAAGCCAGCTTGCCCTCGAACTCGGGATCCGTGGAGAAGCCCCACCCCATCGACGTTCCCTTCGGTAGTTTCGTTTCCGCGGAGGTGGACGGCCAGCCGCGGCCGGCCAGCCCGATCTCGGCCATCGGCTCCTCACGTCCACGGCCGACGCTAACCGTGGCTCGACGGGCTGAACCCGCCTCGGACCACGACCCACTGGAGACTTCTACAACGGCGCCGAACTGATGACGAGCGAGCTGGCCGAGCTGGAGGTGGCCCGCACCCTGGGGTAGCCGTAGTAACGGGGAAATTTCCGGCGGATATGAGGCCCGGTAGGTTCCGAACCTGGTGATCCTCAGGTCGGGAGTCGATGGTTGGTCGCGCAGGTGTTCGCGGACGAGGAGCTGGAGTGCCTTCGCGAGTTCCCGGAGGTCAACCGGGATGACCTGGTGCGGTTCTTCACGCTGGCCTCGACCGATCTGCCGTTCGTCGATCCCGGTCGTGGGCGCGGCCCGGCCGACCGGTTGGGGCTGTCGCTGACCCTGTGCACGCTGCCCTGGTTGGGGTTCGTCCCAGACGATGTGCGGGCGGCGCCGCCGGTGGCGGTGACTCGGCTGGCCGCGCAGCTGCAGGTCGACCCGTCGGTGCTGCGGTCCTACGGCCGTCGGGAGAAGACCCGCCAGGAGCACCTGCGGCTGGTGGCGCAGTACCTGGGGTGGCGCGCGCCGGCGGCGTTGGAGTTCAAGGAGCTCGACGAGTTCCTGCTGGCGCGAGCGATGGAGCACGACTCGCCGTCGCTGCTGTTCCGGCTGGCATGCGAGTACCTGATCTCGGCGAAGGTGATCCGACCCGGCCCGATCATCGTGGTCAAGCGGGTCGCGCACGCCCGCGAACAGGCCCAGCGCGAGACCTACGATCGGCTCGCCACCGCCTTCACCCCGGAGCGGTGCGCCGCGCTGGACGGGTTGCTGGTCATCGACCCCGACGTCGGGATGACACGGCTGCGGTGGCTGGGCAGGGGCCCGGTCGAGGCCTCACCGGCGGCGGTGCGCGCGGAGGTGGGGAAGCTGGAGTTCCTGCGCGGGCTCGGCGTGCACGAGCTGGACCTGTCGGTGCTGCCCGCCGAGCGGCGCCGGTTCCTGGCCACGATGGGCCGCCGGTTGACCGGGCAGGCCCTGACGCGCCGCGATCCGCAGCGCCGCTACCCGATCCTGCTCACGGTGCTCGCCCAGTCGGCGGTGGACGTGCTCGACGAGGTCGTCGCGCTGTTCGATCAGGCGGTCTCGGCGCGGGAGGGCAAGGCCGAACGCTCGATGCGCGACGCGCTGGCCGAACGCGGCCGGGTCGGGGAGCACCGCCAAGAGCTGCTGGACGCGATCCTGGCGATCGTCGCCGACCCGGCCATCCCCGACGACGAGGTGGGTGGACTGATCCGCGGGGACCGGATCGGCTGGGCCCGGCTGCGCGCCGCGCAGTCGAGCGCGCTGCC
>JAKDLE010000676.1 GCA_030453005.1 Pseudonocardia sp.
TGGCGCGCAGCAGCAGCGCCTCGGTCATCGGCGCGCCGCCGTAGGCGATCACCTGGAGACTGGAGAGGTCCGGGCCTGTCCCCGTCGATTCCCGCAGGGCGTCGAGCAGCATCTGCACCACCGCGGGCACGAAGAACGCGTGGGTGACGCCGTGGCTCTCGATCGCCTCGACGATCGCCACCGGGTCGACCTCAGCCATCAGCACCGTGTGACCGCCCTGCCCCAGGGTGGTGAGGCCGTAGCCGGTGCCGCCGATGTGGAACAGCGGCGAGGCCAGCAGGTTCACACTCGCCGCGCTCATCCCGTAGGCCTCCGCACCCATACGCGGCGTGAACGCCAGGTTGGCGTGGGTCAGGCGCGCGCCCTTGGGCAAGCCGGTGGTGCCGGAGCTGTAGAGCTGCAGCACCACGTCGTCCGCGTCCACGGCGACGTCGGGCGGGTCGGTGGGCAGCCCGGCGATCCACGCCTCGTACTCGGTGTCGAGGTCGACGACCCGCGGGCCGCGTTCCGCGGAACCCGCCAGCACGAGCGTGGGCGCGGCGTCGTCGGCGATGGTGGCGATCTCCGGCGCCGCCAGCCGCCAGTTCAGCCCGACGAGGACGGCGCCCGCCCGCGCCGCCCCGAACAGCAGCTCGAACCACTCGGTGCGGTTGCGCGTGAGCACCGCGACGCGGTCGCCCGGGGCCACGCCGTCGCGCACCAGTGCGTGCGCGACCTGCGAGCTGCGGGCGTCGAACTCGGCGAACGTCAGCGTCCGTCCGTTGCAGGTGATCGCCGGGCGGTCCGAGGCCAGCGAGGACAGCAGTGTCCCGAGCGTCATGTCCGTCCTCAGTAGCTCTTCGGCAGGCCCAGGCTGTGCTGGGCGACGTGGTTGAGCACCATCTCCTTGCTCACCGGCGCGGTGCGGAACATCCGCGCGGTGAACCACAGGTCCGACAGGCCGTACTCGTTGGACAGGCCGTTGCCGCCGTGGATCTGGATGGCGTGGTCGAGCGCCGCCACCACCGCCTCCCCCGCCGAGTACTTGGCGATGTTGGACGCCTCGCCCGCCTCCGCCCCGGAGTCGGTGAGCCGCGCGGCGTGCTGGGTCATCAGCCGGGCGAGCTGCACCTCGATGTAGGCCTTGGCCAGCGGGTGCGCGATGCCCTGGTGGCTGCCGATCGGCGCGGACCACACGGTGCGCTCGCTGGCGTAGCGCGCGGCGCGCTTGAGCGCGTAGCGGGCGATGCCGTTCGCCTGCGCGGCGGCGGAGACGCGCTCGGGGTTGAGTCCCGCGAACACCGCCTCGAGCCCCGCGCCCTCCGCGCCGACGACCGCCGACGCGGGCACCGGCACGTCGTCGTAGAACGTCGTGAACTGGTCCTCGGGGATCTGCAGCGCCGAGTCGATCCGCTGCCAGGACAGGCCCGGGCTGTCGGTGGGGATCAGGAACAGCGAGATCGGGTGCCTGCCGCGCTCGTCTGACCCCGTCGACTCCTCCTGGGCTCCCCGGGCCACCACCAGCACCGCGTCGGCCTCGTCGACGCCCGAGGTCCAGTACTTCTGGCCGCGCAGCCGCCACCCGCCCCCGTCGACCCGGTGCGCCGTGGTGGTGATGTTGTGGGTGTTCGTGCCCGCGTCCGGCTCGGTGATCGCGAAACACACCTTCTTGGTGCCGTCGGCGATGCCGGGCAGCCACTGCGCCTTCTGCTCGGGCGAACCGTGCGCCGTGAGCAGCGATCCGGCGATGGCCGGGGAGATCACCAGCATGAACATCGGACAGCCCTGGGCGGCGGTCTCCTCGATGACGACCGCCAGGTCCTCCAGACCTCCGCCGCCCCCGCCGTGCTCCTCGGGCAGGTGCACGCCGAGGAAGCCGGACCGGCCCATCTCCGCCCACAGCGCGTCGGGCTTCTCGCCCTTGCGCGTCACCTCCTGGAAGTACTCGCGCCCGTAGCTGCCCACCAGCTTGCCGACGGCGTCGCGCAGGGCGCGGCGCTCGTCGGTCTCGGTGAGCAGCGCGTCGCGCACCACCCCGCCCCGCCCCGGTGTCTCACCCATCAGCCCATCACTCATCAGCACTGCCTCCAGTCGAAGAACCCGCGCCCGGTCTTGCGGCCCAGGTCGCCCCGGGCCACCAGTGTCTCCAGGATCGCCGGTGGTGCGTAACGCTCGCCGTAGACACCGGACAGGTGCCGGGCGATGTCGAGTCGGACGTCGAGACCCACCACGTCGGACAGGCGCAGCGGCCCGATCGGGTGCCCGTAGCCGAGCACGGCGGCGCGGTCGATGTCGGCGGCGTCGGCGACGCCCTCCTCCAGCATCCGCATGGCCTCGAAGGCGGCGATGTTGTCGAGGCGGCTGGTGGCGAAGCCCGGCACGTCACGCACCACGATCGGCTCCTTGCCGATCGCCGCGGACAACCTGCGCGCCTCGTCGACCGCCGCGTCCGACGTGGCCTCCCCCCGCACGATCTCCACCAGGGGAAGTGACCACACCGGGTTGAAGAAGTGCATGCCCAGGAACGCGTCGGGGCGACCCAGCCCGGCGGCGAGGGCGCCGATCGACAGGGCGCTGGTGTTGCTGGCGAGCAGCCGCGGCGCAGG
>JAKDLE010000677.1 GCA_030453005.1 Pseudonocardia sp.
GCCGCACGTTCTCGCTGCGGCGACCGCAGCACCGTGCGTCAGACGGTGATCACTCGACCCGGCGACGCCGCGCCAACCGAATCATTCGGCCCCAGCCGACCTCGCACACCGGCCGGTGACGGTGTGCCGGCCCGCGACGAACCGGGCCGCGTCGAACCGGTCGACGCCGGGCAGGATGTCCCGGTGAGCAGGCAGCGGGTGGCGCGGGCGGTCGTCCGGGCCGAGGTCGACCACGGCCGCGCGGAGCTGCTCGGCGACCCCGACCGGCGCCACGGCTGGACGCTGCTCGTCGACGGCACCGCACAGTCCCACGTCGACCTCGACGACCCCACGCACCTGGAGTTCGAGTACGTGCGGCGCCTGGCGCACGTCGTCGACCTGCTCGCGGTACCCGCCCCTCGGGTGCTGCATCTGGGCGGGGGCGCGTGGACGCTGCCCCGCTACGTCGCCGCCACCCGGCCCGGCTCCGCCCAGCGGGTCGTCGAGATCGACGCGCGACTCGTCGAGCTCGTCGCCGCGCGGCTGCCCGTCGACGGGCTCGACATCGAGGTCACCGTGGGCGACGCGCGCGCCGCGCTGGAGGAGGTGGCGTCGGCCTCGGTCGACCTGCTCGTGCTCGATGTGTTCGCCGGGGCGCGCACCCCGGCGCACCTGACCAGCGCGGAGTTCGTGGCCTCCGCGGCGCGGGTGCTCGCCGCCGGCGGGGTGTACGCGGCCAACGTCGCGGACGGCGGGCGGCTGGAGTTCGCCCGCACCCAGTTCGCGACGGTGGGCGCGCGGTTCGCGGAGCTGGCCGCCGTCGTCGCTCCCGACGTGCTGCACGGCCGTCGGTTCGGCAACGTCGTGCTGCTCGCCTCCGACGACGCGCTGCCGCTGCCCGAGCTGTCCCGGCGCACCGCGGGTGACCCGTTCCCGGCGCGCGTCCTCGACACCGCCGAGATGCGCCGGATGGCGAGTGCCGCGGTCGTCGACCGGGGGGCCGTCCCGTCCCCGATGCCACCGTCCGGCTTCTTCGGCAGGCCCTGATCGCGCAGGCCCTGATCGCGCAGGCCCTGATCGCGCAGTGCCCCGTCGGCTAGAAGGCCCCGTTCTCGCGGGCGCGCGCGATGTTGGCCTCGTGCTCGGCGAAGGTCTCCGCGAAGCAGGAGGTGCCGTCGTCCTGACAGCGGACGAAGTAGAGCCAGGGTCCCGGTGCGGGGTCGAGGGCCGCGGCGATGGCGGCGTCGCCTGCCGCCGCGATCGGTGTGGGCGGCAGGCCCTCGGTGGCGTAGGTGTTGTAGGGACCGGGGGCGGCGCGGTCGGCCTCCGTGGTGGTCAGCGCCTGGATGTCGAGGGGATAGTTGACGGTGGAGTCCAGCTCCAGGCGCTGTCCGACCGCGAGGCGGTTGTAGATCACGCGGGCGACCTCGGGCATGTCGGAGGTGATGCCCTCCTTCTCCACCAGTGACGCGATGATCAGCACCTGGTAGGGGTCGGAACCGATCGCCTCGGCCTTGTCCGCCAGCCCGAAGGCTGCCAGCCGGGACGTCGAGGCGGCCAGCAGCGCGGTGAGCACCTCGGTCGCCGACCGGCCGGGCTCGACGTCGTAGACGCCCGGCACGAACAGGCCCTCCAGGCGCCGCACCGGGTCGGCGGCCCGGACCTCGTCGAGCGCCCACTCCGGCACCCCGAGCTCGGCGGGGTCGGTCTCGGCCATCGCGGACCGCAGCTCGTCCACCGACACGCAAGACTCGGCACCGTCGATCACGGCGCACGTGGCCTCCGAGATCAGCGTGAGGACGCCGGGCGTGACCGTCCCGTCCGGGCCGCGGGTGTCGTCGAGCTGGACCCCGCCCCGGATCTCCAGGCGTCCGACGAGTGCGGCGGGGTCGAGCAGGCGGGTGACCGCGGCGTCCCCCGACATCTGCAGGCGCATCTGGTAGGACCCGGGCTGCACCGCGCGGATGCCCTCCTCGTCCTCGGCGGCGTCGAGGAACGCCTGCACGCTCGCCACGACACCCGCGTCCTCCAGGGTGCGTCCGATCGCGGCGGTGGAGTCGCCGTCGGCGACCTGCACGATGACGTCGCCCGAGCCGTCGCCCTCGAAGTCGGGCACGGCTGTCCAGGAGGAGTACAGGAAGTACCCACCGCCGAGCACCGCGGCCAGCAGCACCCCGACGGCGAGCAGCAGGACCCCGCCCCGGCGGCCGGACGGTCGGGCGCGCCTGCGCGGCGGCGCCGGCTCCGGGGCGCGTGCTGGAGCGCTGCGCCGGCCGACGACCGGCAGCGGCGCGGTCTGCGCGTCGGCGTCCGAGCCGGACCCGCCGCCTGCGTCGGCCCTCCCGCCCGCGTCGGCCGTGCCGTCCACGTCGACGCCGACGGATCGCAGGCGTGCGGTCGGGCCGTCGATGTCCACAACGCCGGAGGGTAACCAGCGTGGTGAGGGCCCGCCGGACGGGGGCGGAGCACTCACCCGCCGCCGACCCCGGTGTTCACCGTCGGGTGTCGAGCCAGCCTTGCAGGATGCCGACGGCCGCCACCTGGTCCACGACCGCGCGCTGCCTGCGACCCCTGCGGCCGCTCTCCCGCAGCTGACGGGTGGCGA
>JAKDLE010000678.1 GCA_030453005.1 Pseudonocardia sp.
GACCAGCACGGCCGTGTAGGTCGTCATCGGCCCGCCCAGCGCCGCCGCGCCGAGCCCGGCCGCCCGACCCAGCACCGGCGCGACGCCCGTGAGCTCGGAGGCCAGCGCCGCGGTGCTCAGCGCGGTGAACGGCGACAGGATCCAGGTGCCCACCGACAGCGGGGAGGTGAGCTTGACCATCCGGAGCATGTTGAGGAACCGGGAGGGGCGACCGAGGTCGTGGATCAGCCAGGCGGTGCCGAACAGCGCGCCGCCCGAGGCACCGAACCGGGCGGTGCGGGCGAGCCCGGGTCGGCCGGTCGCCGTCGCGAGCTCGGCCAGCACTGCCGACGCACCCGCCAGGCCACCGCTGAAGAGGTACGCCGGGATGTCCGGGCTCTTCCAGGTGGGCTGCTTGAGGATCGGCCTGCCGTAGTAGGAGTCGAAGTCCGGCGCCGTCTCCACCTGGGCGGGCGGCACCGCGACCTGTTCGCGCCTGCTCACCGTGCACCTCCGAGGAACGCTGTGCCTCCGCGAGATGCTGTGCCTCCGAGGAACGCTGCGGCCACGGCGAGCACGGCCCCGCAGGCCGCCGCCCCCGCGCGCCGCCACATGGCGGGGAGGTCGCGGGTCGTCACCACCGGATCCGGGGGGAGCCCGTAGACCTCCGGGGCGTCGAGCAGCAGGAAGAAGGCGCCGTCGCCGCCCACGCCGTCGGTCGGGTCGGCGCCGTAGAGCTGCGCCGTGGCCGCGCCCTGGTCGTGCAGCGTGTCCACCCGCCGTGCGGCCCGCTCGCGCAGCTCGTCGAGCGGCCCGTACTGGATCGAGTCGGTCGGGCACGCCTTGGCGCAGGCAGGCTCCTGGCCCGCGCCGAGCCGGTCGTAGCACATCGTGCACTTCCAGGCCCGGCCGTCCTCGGGACGGATGTCGATCACCCCGTAGGGGCAGGCGGGCACGCAGTAGCCGCAGCCGTTGCAGATGTCCTCCTGCACGACGACGGTGCCGAACTCGGTGCGGAACAGCGAGCCGGTGGGGCAGACGTCCAGGCAGGCGGCGTGGGTGCAGTGCTTGCAGACGTCCGAGGACATCAGCCAGCGCACCTCGCGGTCGTCCTCCGCCGCACCCTGCGGGACCGAGGGCATCTCCGGCATCCCCAGGTCCACCGCCGTGTCGGTCGTCTGCTCGACGAACGCCACGTGACGCCACGTCGACGCGCCGAGCCCGACCGAGTTGTCGTAGGACATCCCCGTCAGGTCGAGCACGTCGTCGGCTGGTACGGCGTTCCACTCCTTGCACGCCACCTCACAGGCCTTGCACCCGATGCACACCGAGGTGTCGGTGAAGAACCCCATGCGGGGCGGGTGCTCGTCGTAGCCCGCCTCGGCACTCGGATCCGGCAGCTGGGCGGACAGGCGTTCGTCGAGGGTGAAACTCATGAGTCGTTCCTCCCGGTCGTGACGACCTCGTTGCCGGTGTCCGCGGTGATGCCCGCGCGACGCTGGTACTCCTCGATCAGCGCCACCCGTGCGGCGCCGCGCGGACGCCGACCGGGCCGGATGTCGCAGGTGGACGCCTTCGTCGGCTGGATGTGGACGTTCGGGTCGAGCGTGATCGGCAGCAGCTCGTTGGCGGAGTCGCCGGTGGACAGCCCGTTGGCGCCCCAGTGGTAGGGCAGGCCGATCTGATGGATTACCCGGCCCCCGGCGCGCACCGGCCGCATCCGCTCGGTGACCAGCACCCGGGCCTCGATCACCCCACGCGGGTTGGCGATCGTCGCCCACCCGAGGTGCTCGAGACCGCGCTCGGCGGCCAGCGCGGGCGAGATCTCGCAGAAGAACTCCGGTTGCAGCTCGGACAGGTACGGCAACCAGCGGCTCATCCCACCCGCGGTGTGGTGCTCGGTGAGCCGGTAGGTGGTGAACACGTACGGGAAGATCTCCGCGCCCGGCTGCCCGGCGCTCGGGCTCAACCGGTTCAGGCGGTGCGGGTACACCAGCCGCGCCGGGTTGCTCTGCTGTCCGTACAGCGCGTTCGCCACCGGCGACTCGGCGGGCTCGTAGTGCGTGGGCAGCGGCCCGTCGGTAAGCCCGGCGGGCACGTAGAGCCAGGACCGGCCGTCGGCCTGCATGATGAACGCCTCGTTGCCCCCGATCGCGTCCTCGCGCTCGGCGCCCTCGGGCGGTCGGTAGTCCGGCGGCTTGGTCGCCTTGAAGTCCGGGACGTCGTGGCCGGTCCACTTCTCCTGCTCCGCGTCCCACCAGACGTAGGCCTTGCGCTCGCTCCACGGCTTGCCGTCCGGGTCCGCGGACGCCCGGTTGTAGAGGATCCGGCGGTTCATCGGCCACGCCCAGCCCCACTCCGGCGCCACCCAGGACTGCTCGCGCCCCGGCTTGCGCCGCGCGGGCTGGTTGACGCCGTCGGTGTAGCAGCCGCAGTAGATCCAGCAGCCGCAGCGCGTCGACCCGTCCGCCTTGAGCTTCGTGTACGACGACAGCGGGTTGCCGTCGGCGTCCGAGCCGTTGATCTCGGCGAGCACCGCCTCGGCGTCCGGCTCGGCGATGTCGGGGCGGGCGGGGGACGACGCCGTCGGGTAGTCCCACGTC
>JAKDLE010000679.1 GCA_030453005.1 Pseudonocardia sp.
GCCGTGAAACACCAGGTCACACCGCCTTGCAGGTGTCGACTACCGGAGGTCTGGGTCTGCCGGGCTCCCCTTGAGCGCAGTGCCCTTCCGCCAGTCGAGGTTGACGAAGCCCAGTTCACCGAGCAATTCAAAGCAGAACTCTTCAAACTCCGTTTCGTCGAGGCGGTCGAACTCGAGCTGCTGCACATCGGCAATGGTTCCTTACGGGGCGGGCGCACCAGCACGAGCCCTCCGTCGCCGCTGCCCGAACCGGACAAACTCGATCAGCTCACGCCGACGCAGGTGACCAGCAGGCAAGCGCGCCCGCCCCGGCGCCCGTGTAGATCAACCCCTGCGCGGCTCGACCAGCAGCCCGACGCGATCCTCCCCGGCGGTGCGTGCCAGCGGGTGCGGCTCGCCGGACAGCGTGGCGAGCGCGGCAGCGACCTCGGTGATGTCCGCGCGCACATAGGTCGAGGTGATGCCGACGTCCCGGCTGCCGTTGTGCCCCGCATACGCCCGAGCGACCGCATAGCCAGCGTTCCGTTCCACCCTCGTCAACGTCGTGTGCCGCAACCAGTGAGTAGAGACCTGCTGTGTCCGCACCCAAGCGAGGTGCAGCCCCAGCCGCTGCCACAAGTGATCGTATCGTCGGGCACTGATCGGACGTCCTGACCGATAACGGAGGAGCGGGCCGTCAGCAGAGCCACCACGCTCGGCGTTGTGCTCGCGCAGCAGACGCATCAACGTGGGCGACACCGGCTGCCAGCGCACGGTCTCGCCCTTCTCTCGCAGCCGGATCAGGCACTGCTCGATGTCGAGATCCGACTGCCGCAGGGCCAGTGCCCCACCACGCCGGCACGCCGTCTCGGTGTGCAGCCGGAGCAGCAACATGTCCAGGTTCGGATCGTTGCCGGTCGATCCCGCGACGTCGTTGATCTCGGCGAGCCGCGCGTCGGGAAGGGCACGGCGCGTGCTCGCCAGCCTCCTCGGCTTCGCTACCGCTGTCGCCGGATTCCGCTCGGCGCGGATCAGACCGTCCGCGACCGCATGCCGGTAGAGGCAGCGCAGCGCTCCGATCAGGTGCTCGGCCGCCGTCCTGCCGCCGCGAGAGTTGCGACGGACCACAGCCTCCGACTTGATCTGCTCGGCAAGCTGCTGGATCTCGGTCGGTGTCGGCGCGTCGAGCCGCCGATGACCCCACAACTCGGAGACGCGGCGCCAGTAGGTTCCGTACACCCTGTGTGCCCCGGGTGACACGGCCACCGCGACGAGGTCGACGTACTCGGCGATCGTCGGCATATGAGTCACGCGCGGGGTGGCGCCGTCGCCCAGCAACTCCTCAGGCGAGATACCCAGCTGGTCGAGCAGTGCTCGGACTGTGTCGAGACGGTTCGCGGTCACCAGCGACCTCCGGCGCGCGTGCCGGACACGGACAACTCCGCGAGCACCATCCGCTCGACGGCAGCGGCCGTGCAGATGACGAGCCTGCCGGTTTCCCTCCAGGCCACGACGAGGAGGCGTTCGCCTGCCTCGATTCGGCACCGCCGACGGACGGCGAGCGGTAACTGGAGATGTCCTTGGTTCGTGATCGACGACGTGCAGCCGCCCGCGGTGATTACGACCATGGTGCTGCACTGAATGTCGAACCGGGTCACGGTCCGCCGGGACCAACCCAGGTGTCGGAGCGGCGAACGATCCGCGAGTCGACCTGCCCGATCGGGCGTCGTAGTCACGCAGAGCGGCGGCTCCCTGCCAGGAAGCCGCATCGCCTCGGGGGTCCGGTACAGCCGCACCGGCACGGCACCGGCAGGCCCGTTGCTTTCCACGGGGTGCGGCACTCGCTGGTCATCGACCTCGGGTGCTCGGTGCTGCATGCTGCCTCCTCCGGGACGGTCCGAGACAGGCTGGCCGCGGCGGTGAGCTGCTCCGTTGTCAGCGTGCTGCTGCGGCGTGGTCAAACCGTTGTCAGGGCGAGCTATGCGGCCGCGCGATCCTCGAAGGACCACAGCCGGCTGACCAGTCCGGGGCGATCGCGCGGGAGTGCTGGCCTACGGGCCCCCACCGGTGGGCGGCCCGGTCCGGACTTGTACCTGCCACCGCACTGATGCGCGACCAGGACAGACCGGCGAACCGTGCCGCCTGTACGGCGGCCTGGAGTCGTTCCTCTACGTCGGCGAGCTGCTGTGCGAGGTCGTGGACGGCGAGTTCGGGCAGTACGCGGTCGAGGTGGCGGTCCCACTCGGCGAAGGCGGCGGTGCCGGTTTCCCAGCCGTCGACGCCATCGGGGGCGATGCCGGTGCTGCTGGGCCATTCGCTGCGTGGGTAGAACTGCATGCCGCGCCACCCGCACTCGCACGCCGAGCGCCAGCCGATCACCTCGGAGGCGGTGCGGGCCGAGGAGCTGGCGGTCTCGGTGCCGTCGAGCAGGACCGACACGGGGTAGCCAGTGTGGTCGTAGGCCGGCGCGTACCCGGTGTCGTGGACCCATGCCATGTCGCTCCGCCCTCCCGCGCGCTTCGCGCCGGTTGTCGGCGCGGTCGCAGGCAGGGTCCGGTGCCGGGTCGGCGGCAGCGTGGGGGGGGACGTGTTGGCCCC
>JAKDLE010000680.1 GCA_030453005.1 Pseudonocardia sp.
GGACTGCACCCCGTCTGATCTGATGGTGCCCGAGCCGGAGAAGGTCGCCGCCCGCCGCCCGCAGAAGGCCGAGACGATCAACGGCCAGAACGGCGCGCCGCCCAAGATCACGCCGCGGTTCGGCAAACCCCGCTCCGAGCCTCCGCTGTGAGTCCAGCGGCGGGCAAGGATGCGGCGCTGCGCGTCCCGCCGCTGTGTAACAGTTGCCAGAGCAAGCGGGTCGCGTGGAGCAAGCCCCGCGTGGACTTCTGCTACGACTGCCTGCCCGGAGGCCCCTTCACCCCGCCGCGCTGCTCGCGGTGCGGAACGGCGAGCGACTACTTCAGTCAGGGGCTGTGCCAGCGATGCCACCCGCGCAGCCCCGAGAGGATCGGTCCCTGCAAGGACTGCCTGGCGTGGGGCGTGTTCCCGCAGCACAACTTCCTGTGCTGGACGTGCCGCTGGTGGCGGCAGCACTACCCGCGAGGCGTATGCGACTACTGCGGTCGAGACACCACGGTCGGTGACCAGGGCGCCTGCCGCCTCTGCCTCGAACAAGCGCGGATGCTGCAAGAACCCGGCCGCGCCCTCGACCTGGCCGGGGCGAACAAGCACGGGCAGCAGCTCTTCTTCGCCAACATGATCTTCCAGCGCCCCAAGACCCGGCGACTGAAGCCCGCGAACGGATGGAAGACGCCCGGCGGCTGGGGCCGGCCCGGACCGCCGCCGAAGAAGCTGATCCTGACCGAATGGGTCCAGCCCGTCCTCATCGACGTGCCACCCGACCCCGAGATGCTGCGCCAGAAGGCGCTCATCGAGAACAGCGAGCTGACCCGATACTGCGCCGCGATCGTCAACGAGCACGCCGAGACATTCGGCTGGAGCGTCCGCCAGCGCAACGACGTGATCCGCTCCCTGCGCCTGCTCCAGACCCTCCGCGACTCTCCGACCGCGAAGATCAGGGCCACTGATGTGCTCCAGCTCCCGCGCTACGACGGCAACATCGTCTCCACCATCGACGTGCTCGCCGCCGCAGACCTCCTCATCGAAGACCGGTCCCGCCCCATCGAGGCCTACTTCACGAAGAAGGCAGCGGGCCTGCCGCCGATCATGCGCGAGCAACTCGAGGTCTGGATGAGAATCCTGCTCGACGGCGCCACGACCGCGCCCCGGCAACGATCCCGCGACCCGTTGACCGTCCGCATCCGCATCCGCTCCGTCGTGCCCGCCGTCACCGCCTGGGCAGAAGCCGGCCACCAGTCCCTCGCCGAGATCACTGCCGCGCAAGTGCGCGCCGCACTCCCCGAGGCCGGAGCCCAGCGCGTCCTCGCCGAGCAAGGCCTGCGGTCGCTGTTCAAGACCCTCAAAGCCCGCAAGCTCATCTTCGCCAACCCGACGCGCGGCATGAAGGGCACCCAGCACAACAGCACCGTGCCGATGCCGCTGGACACCGCCCTGGTGCGCGAGAAGCTGAACTCGCCCCACCCCGCAGTCGCTCTGGCCGTCGCGCTCGTCGCGTTCCACGCGCTCACCGCGAAGCAGGTCTCCGAACTGCTGCTCACCGACATAGCCGACGGACGCCTCACCCTCGACGGGCGCAGCATCCCCCTCGCCGACCCGGTGCGCGAGCGCCTGACCCGATGGCTCGACTACCGCCAGGCGAAGTGGCCGAACTCGCAGAACCCGCACCTGATCGTCAACCAGCGCTCCGCGCCCCGGCTCATGCCCGCCAGCCGGACCTACCCGTGGCAGCAGGCCGGCATTCGCCCACAGAAGCTGCGCGAGGATCGCATCCTCGCCGAGGTCCACGCCACCGGCGGCGACGCCCGCCGCATCAGCGACCTGTTCGGCCTCGACATCGGAAGCACCAACCGCTACCTCGACACCCTCGAACACCCCGACCTCGGATCGGCGGGTTGACCACTGAAGCGCACTATGCGCATACTTATGTTCATGGCTACCAAGAACATCTATGTCGCAGACAGCGACGTGGAACTCTTCGATACGGCTGCGGATTGCGCGGGAAGCATGTCCGCCGCTGTCGTAGCCGGGCTGCGCCTGTATGTGGAGCGGCACAACAAGGAGACGGAGCGCACCCGAATGACCCAGATCGAACTCGACGTTCAAGACGGCCCGGTCGTCACGACCAAGCGCTTCACAGGTCGCAAGTTGCTCCGCTACGAACTGCGCGATGGCCTGCGAGTCGTGACCTTTCGCGTCTACCTGACTGCGCGGGAGCAAATTGCCATTCACACGCGCAACGACCCCGACTGGTCTCGTCTGTCCTCGCCGAGTGAAGACAACCCAGTCTGGGAAGACGAGCGGACCTGGGACGCTGATTGGTGGTCGACCGGCGAACGCAGCCTCCGAGTCTTCCCCGACCTCGATGCGGCGGCGGCCGAGCTCCCCGCCGAAGTTCTCAACGCCATCCGCAACGCTCTCACCGAGCCTGCCGTCGAAAACCTCGACATCTGAGCAGCACCTGCCGCTGCCAGAATGGATGTTCGCCGAACTTCCACCACCACAGACCGCCGCAGCGTCCTGGACCTTGAAGTTCCCGCCAAAACCGTCAATATTCATCGGAACTTCTAGGTGTT
>JAKDLE010000681.1 GCA_030453005.1 Pseudonocardia sp.
GGCACCACGGCGTGGGCGAGGGCGTCGAGCTCCGCGGCGGGCAGTCCCATCGCGGTCAGCTCCGCCCGCCGCGCCGTCCCGCGGCGGGCGAGCTCCCCGGCCGCGGACGGCAGCCCGTCCATCACGGCGAGCTCCGCGGCCCGCCCGGCCGCGGCCCCGCGGCGGCGGAAGGCGGCGGGCCGGACGTCGAGGACCGTGACGCCCGCGGTGACCTGTCGACGGCCCGGGTCGCGCAGTACCGCACGGTCGCCGATGCGCAGGGGCAGCGACTGCCGCAGCCGCAGCCGCACCGTGTCGGGCCCGAGCGGCCGTACGCGCGCGGACACCGCCGTCGAACCGACGTGCAGGCTCAGCTCCTCGGGGAGACCTGTCGTCTCCGGGTCTGCCCCGCGAACGCCGTGCAGCCGGACGTCGACCACGTCGGTGGTGAGCCACGCGCCCGGCGTGAGCAGGACGTCCCCGCGGGCCACCGCCTCCCGCGGTACGCCGCGCAGGTTCACCGCCACCCGGCTCACCCCCCGCGCCTCGCCGACCGGCGCCCCGAGGCTCTGCAGCGCGCGCACCGACACGCGCTGGGCCCCATCGGCGGTGACGAGCTCCAGCTCGCTGTCCACGCGCACCCGGCCCGCGGGCAGCGTGCCGGTGACGACGGTGCCCGCGCCGCGCACCGTGAACGCGCGGTCGACCCACAGGCGGACGTCGGCGGTGGGGTCGGGGACCGGCAGCCGCGCAGCCAGGGCGCCGATCGCCGCGCGCAGCTCGTCCATCCCGGCGCCGGTGCGCGCGGAGACCTCCACAGCGGGCAGGTCGGCGAGAGGGGTGCCCGCGAGGTGCTCGCGCGCGTCGTCGCGGGCCAGCTCGGGGTCCATCAGGTCGCTCCGGGTGATCACCAGCAGGCCCTCGCGCACGCCGAGCGCCACCAGCGCGTCGACGTGCTCGCCGGACTGCGGCATCCACCCCTCGTCGGCGGAGACCACCAGCAGCACCGCGGGCACCGGTCCGACGCCCGCGAGCATCGTCGTGACGAACCGCTCGTGGCCGGGCACGTCGACGAAGGCCACCGTGCCGCTCGTCCCCAGCTGTGTCCACGCGAAGCCGAGGTCGATCGTCATGCCGCGGCGGCGTTCCTCGGCGAACCGGTCGGGCTCCATCCCGGTGAGCGCGCGCACCAGCGTCGACTTGCCGTGGTCGACGTGGCCCGCCGTGGCGATCACCTGCATGCCGCGGCCTCGTTCTTGATCGCCGCGTGCGGTACAGGAGGCTCGCCTGTGCAGCTGGTGTACCGCACCCGGCGATCACACCGCACGATCGGCGCCGATCGCCAGGACGGCAGCGGCCAGCGCGGCGTCGGACCCGGGCGGCACCGCGCGCAGGTCGAGCAGGCACCGGCCGTGCTCTACGCGGCCGAGCACAGCCTGCGCCCCGCTGCGCAGAGCGACGGCGTAGGACTCGGGCAGCGCGACGGCGGCGCGGGGCAGCGTCACGCCGGGCGCCCCGCCGCCGCCGACGGTGGACGTCGAGTCGACGCCCGTCGCCGCCACCCCGGCCGCGGTCAGCGTCTCGGCCAGCCGGTGCGCCCGTGTGCGCAGAGCACGCACGTCGGTGTCGAGGGCGACGCGGGTGGGTGGAGCGGGACCGCGCAGGGTGGCCTCGAACGCGGCGAGGGTGAGCTTGTCGACGCGCATGGCCCGCGCCAGCGGGTGGCGACGGATGCGGGTGACGATGTCGGCGCCCTCGCCGGGCGCCCCGAGCAGGAGGCCGGCCTGCGGACCGCCGAGCAGCTTGTCCCCCGACGCCGTGACGAGCGCGGCGCCGCGGGCCAGCGCGGTGGTGGCGTCCGGCTCGTCGGGCAGCAGCGGGTGCGGGGCCAGCAGGCCGGAGCCGATGTCGGCCACCACCGGCACCCCGAGCCCGGTGAGCTCGTCCACCCCGCAGGTGCGGGTGAAACCGCTGACCACGAAGTTCGACGGATGCACCTTGAGGATCAGCGCGGTCTCGTCGGTGATCGCGTCGGCGTAGTCGGCGCGGGTGACGCGGTTGGTCGTGCCGACCTCGCGCAGCCGCGCACCGGTAGCGGTGAGCAGGTCAGGGATGCGGAAGCCGTCGCCGATCTCCACGAGCTCCCCGCGGGCGATCACCATCTCGCGGCCCGCGGCGAGCGTCATCGCGGTCAGGGCGACGGCGGCGGCCCCGTTGGTGACCAGGTGCGCCGCCGCCGCGCCCGGCCCCGCCGCCAGCAGTGCGTCGACCGCGGCGGCGCCGCGTCGGCCCCGACCCCCGGTGGCCAGGTCGAGCGCCACGTCGCAGGTGCCCGCTGCGAGGTCGAGCGCCGCGCGGGCGGCGGCCGAGAGCGGCGCCCGACCGAGGTTGGTGTGCAGCAGCACGCCGGTGGCGTTGAGGACGGGCACCAGCCCGGTGGCCGTCGCGGGCAGGGCGGCGAGCGCGACGTCGGCGACGTCGTCGGGCGCGATCTCCCCCCGCCGGGCCCGATCCTGGGCGGCCACGACGGCCTCCTTCACCAGCGCCCGGCCCAGCCCGCCCACAGCGGCGGCGATGCGGGGCACCCGCCTA
>JAKDLE010000682.1 GCA_030453005.1 Pseudonocardia sp.
GGTCCACCGCCAGGTTCAGCGGGCGGCGGGCCGGACGTCGTCGAGTGGCAGCCCCTCGGCACCGCGGTCGAGCACGCCCGCCAGCGCACGCACCGCGTCGACGGCGACGAGCCGGGCGTGCCGGGAGCGCCGCACCCGCTCGGCCAGCGCGTGCGGCACCTCCGTGACGATGTCGACCTCCCCGACCCGGTCGCACACGCGTGCGGGCCGCGCGCGGTGTCCCAGTAGCGCTCGTTGGCGCGCAGGCGCACGACGGGCGTGCGCTCCTCGGTCTGCAGCCAGGTGCGGTCCTCCCCGTCGGTGACGACGTCCTCGGTGCGGGCGGTCGAGCCGCCCTCGACGAGGGTGAACGGTCCGGTGGCCCACGGCCCCGGTGCGTCGATCATTCACCAATGGCCTTCGCCGGAGCCGTGATGTGAGTAGCCGAAGCCCAGGTCCCGCCAGAACCGCTCGCTCATCACATGCGTGGCGCGCAGCCCCGCACCGGCTCCTCGACGGTGTTGTAGGTGCCGTACAGCCAGTTCAGCGGGTTGGGGTCGACCACGCGCGCAGGCGATGAGCCCCCGCGACCTGCGGTGATCAAGGCGTGGATGTCGTCCGAGGAGATCAACAGGAGACGTCTGCGTCTTGATCGACGCGGGATACGGGACGCGGCGTGTTCAGGGGGCCACGAGGGTCTGCACCGGCTGCGGCTCCGTGCTCACCGGCAGCCCCTCGCGCTGACCGAGGTAGCTGGCGATGTCGTGGAACAGCGGTGCGGCCTTGGTCCCGGCACTCGGGGCGTCGAGCATGATCGCGATGACGTAGCGGGGGTCCTGAGCGGGGAAGATGCCCGCGAAGGTGATCCAGTACTTCGACGAGGAGTAGCAGCCGCACTCGGGGTCGACCTGCTGGGCGGTGCCGGTCTTGCCCGCCACCTCGTAGCCGGGTACGGCGGCCGCGACACCGGTGCCGCGCTGTCCCCGCACGTCCTGGGTGACGGCCGTGAGCATCGTGCGCAGCTGCGCGGCCGTCTCCGGGGACACGACGCGCACCGGCTCGGGCCGGGGTTCGGGCGTGCGTGTCCCGTCGGGGCCGATGAACCCGGAGATGATGCGCGGCGGGATGCGGACCCCGTCGTTCGCGACGGCCTGGTACATCCCCGCCATCTGCAGCACCGTCATCGACAGGCCCTGCCCGATCGGCAGGTTGCCGAACGTCGACCCCGACCACGACTCGCGGGCAGGCACCGACCCCGCGCTCTCGCCGGGCAGGCCCACCTCGGTGCGCTGTCCCGCGCCGAACAGCGCGAGCATCTCCGCGAAGCGCTGCTCGCCCACCCGCTGCGCGGTCATGATCGTGCCGACGTTCGACGACTTCGCCAGCACGCCGGTCAGGGTGTAGCGCTCCATTCCGTGGCTCCAGGCGTCGCTGATGGTGCGGTCGGCCACCTCGATGCTGCCCGGCACCGACAGGACGTCGTCGGGCTCGGCCACCCCGTGCTCGAGCGCGGCGGCCATCGTGACGATCTTGGCCACCGAACCGGGCTCGAACGGGCTGGTCACAGCCGGGTTGCCGCCACCGGTACCGGTGGAGCGGTCGGCGATGCCGCCGCTGGCCAGCGCGAGCACCTCCGCGGTGGCGGCGTCGAGCACCACCGCCGAGCTGCTCTCCCCCGCCCCGGTGCGGGCGACCTCCTCGGCCAGCACCCGCTGCACGGTGTACTGCAGGTCCGAGTCGAGGGTGAGCTGCAGGTCCGAGCCGGGGACGACCGGCCGCTCGAACCGGGTGCTGCCCGGGATCTCCGCGGAGCTGCCCTCCGCCTGGTCGACGATGCGCAGACCCGGTGAGCCCGCGAGCAGGTTGTCCTGCGAGCTCTCCAGACCCTCGCGCCCGATGATGCGCTGCTCGCCCGCGTCCCAGCGGGAGAACCCGACGATGCTCGACGCCAGCGAGCCGCCCGGATACTGCCGCTGCTCGCGGTACTCCTCGGCCATGAACGGGAACCGGTCACCCAGCTCGCGCGCCACGGTCGGGTCGACGTACTCGGCGAGCACCACGTAGGCGCGGTCGGAGCGCAGCTTCTCCACGAGCTCGGCGCGGTCCTGTGCGGTGACGGCGGCCACCGCGGTGGCCATCTCCTCGATCAGCGCGGGCGCGCCCGCGCCGTTCTCCCGGGCGATCAGGCGGGGGTTGGCCACCAGTGCGCGGGCCTCGACGCTGAACGCGAGCGGAGCGCCCGTCCGGTCCAGGATCGCGCCGCGCTCCGCCGGGATCCGCAGCTCGACCGACCGCTGCTGCTCGGCGGCGGCGGTCAGCTCCCCCGCCGCCACGGTCTGCACCGTCGCCAGCCGCACCGTGGCCAGCGCCAGCGCGACGACGAGCACGATCCGTCCGATGCGCAGCCGGGAGACCTGCTCCCGGCCGCGGACGGGCGAGCGGCGCGCCGACGCCGACCGGGTGGCAGGCGCCGTGCGTCGCGCACCGGCGGGGCGGTTGCGCGGCGGGGCGACGGGCATCAGTTCGGAGCCGGGGTCGGTCCGGCGTCGGTCGCCCCGGCGGGGGCGGCCGCCGGGGGCTCAGGAGCCG
>JAKDLE010000048.1 GCA_030453005.1 Pseudonocardia sp.
GATCGCGCCCACCGCCAGACCGGATATCGCGGCGCCCGCCCCGAAACGGATCCGCCGGGCGGACGGGCGACGGCCGTGGGCGGGCTCGGGATCGCCGTTCGGTTCCGCGCGGAGCACCGAGACGAGCTGCCCGTCGGTGGTGACGGCGAGACCGGCGGGCGGGCCGGGCAGCTCGGTGTCCTGCGGGATCGAGCGCAGGCTCGACAGCAGCGACGTGGGCAGCGACGGGCACGCGGCGCCGCGCAGCGCGGTGCGGGCCTGGCGCTGCGACACCACCTCCGCCGCGCACTCCCGACAGGCGGCGACGTGCGCGACGGCGCGCGCGTGCGGGCCGTGGGCGAGCTCGTCGTCCACGAAGGCGACGACGGCGTCCGACGACAGGTGGGTGTGCCCCCAGTCGGGCGCGCTCACCGTGAACCGCCGCCGTGCCGTCATGCCATGACCTCCTCCGCGGGCGCCGCGGCAGACGCCGCCGCTGCGCGGTCACGCTCGATCGCGGCACGCAGCGCGGCCCGGCCGCGGTGGATCCTGCTCCTCACCGTACCCAGCTTCACCCCGAGCGTGGCGCCGATCTCCTCATACGACAAGCCCTCCACGTCACACAGCACGACGGCGGCCCGGAACTCCGGGGGCAGCCCGTCGAGCGCGGCCTGCAGCGCCGGGTCGAGGTGGGTGTCGGAGAACACCTGCTCGGGCTCGGGCCCGACCCCGGGGATCCGCTCCGAGTCGTCCGGGAGGGCCTCCATCCGGATGCGGGCCCGGCGGCGGACCATGTCGAGGAACAGGTTCGTGGTGATGCGGTGCAGCCAGCCCTCGAACGTGCCGGGGCGGTAGGACGCGAGGTTGCGGAACACCCGGACGAACGTCTCCTGGGTGAGGTCCTCAGCGTCGTGCGGGTTGCCGGAGAGGCGGTAGGCGAGTCGGTACACCCGGTCGGCGTGCTCGCGGACGACCTCGTCCCACGTGGGCGGGGTCCACGGGGTGCCCTCACCCGGGTGGGCCGTCGCGGTGGCGGTGGCCGGACCGTCGTCCATGATCTTCTCGAACCCTCTCGGCGCGGGTCGTGCTGCTCGTGCAGGAGACGGGGAGCCCCCCGTCTCGCCGTGCATCGGCCGACGACCCCGGCCGATCTGGGTCCTACCGTGCCCCATCGCGGTGAACGCCGGGTGAGAACCGACTGAGAGGAGGCTGTGAAAACCCCGGTGAGCCCGGACCCGGCCCCGAACACAGTAGCCTCTCGTCCATGATCGAGCGTGCGGGAGACGGCTACCCGGGGGCCGTCCGCGATTACGTCGAGGGATACCTCGCCGAGGACGACGTCATCCTCGACGCTCGCGCCCGGGGCGACGGCATGGGATGCGTGGCCGTCGGGCCGGGCGGCGGAGCGGGACTCCGCTTCCTGGCGGCGTCGATCAGTGCCCGCGCGGTCGTCGAGGTCGGCACGGGCGCGGGGGTCAGCGGTCTCTGGCTACTGGGCGGCATGGCCGCGGACGGCGTGCTGACCTCGATCGACGTCGACCCCGAAGCCCAGCGGGTCGCGCGCACCGCGTTCACCGCGGCCGGGCACGCCCCCTCCCGGCTGCGGCTGATCAACGGCATGGGTCTGGAGGTACTGCCCCGGCTCACCGACGGCGGCTACGACCTGGTGTTCGTCGACGCCGCCCCGTCGACCGCGGGCGGGACGCGCATCGACGCCGTGGCCGACTACCCGCGCTACCTCGACGAGGCCGTGCGGCTGCTGCGCCCCGGGGGGATCGTCGCGCTCGCGGGGGTGCTCGCGGGCGGTGTCGCCGACCCCGACGCCGTCGACGCGGGCAGTGTGGCGTTGCGCGAGGTGGCCCGCCAGGTCCGCGAGGACGAGCGCCTGGTGGGTGTGCTCCTCCCCCTCGGCGACGGCCTGCTGGCCGCGGTCACGATGCACTGAGGAACCGCCCCGAGGGGGGTACGGATGTGATCTTGCATTACCGTCCCGTCCGCGATCGGGGCCGCCCCGGGCGCGGAAGAAGAAAGGACCACATCCCCGTGACGCAGACCCTCAACCACATCCTGCTGGACCCGACCCGACGCCCCGGCGTCGTGACGGACCTGCAGACCCTGGTCGACGCGGAGGTCTCCGACTCCGGCGGTGTCTCCGGTGCCGTGATCAAGACCGGGTACGCCACGGTCAAGAAGGTCAAGCCGGGCATCGTCACCAGCGCCGTGGACAAGATGCTCCCGCAGTTCGCCACCGCTTTGGAGCCGTTCTACGCCGACTATCGCGCGACCGCGGGCTCGGACTTCGGCGCCTACCTCGCGGGCCGCCCGACCGAGGCCGCCAACGCGCTGCTGGGCGTCACCGACGCGCGCGCCGAGCAGAGCAGCTCCGACGCCCTCAAGAAGGTCTACGGCAAGCTGCGCCCGCAGGGCCAGCGCAACGTCGAGGAGGCGCTGCCCCGCCTGGGCCGCCTGATCGACCAGCACGCCAGCGCCGCCGTCTGACCGGGCTGCAGGCCGGGGGCATGGCCGCGCGGCTGGCCTACAGCGCGGTCATGCCCTTGCCGAGCACCACGACCCCGCCGGGGCTCACCGTGTAGCGCGCCCGGTCGGTGGACAGGTCGACGCCGACGAGAGCGCCGTCGGGGACGTGGACGTTCTTGTCGAGGATGGCGCCGCGCACCACCGCGCCGCGCCCGATGCGCACGCCGGGCAGGATCACCGAGTCCGAGACCTCCGCGCCCGCGTGCACCAGCACGTTCGGACTGATCACCGACCGGCGCACGATGGCCCCCGAGATGATCGTTCCGGAGCCGACGATGGAGTCCTGCGCGATGCCGCCCTCCACGAACTTCGCGGGCGGCAGCGGGGCGGTGGCGGTACGGATCGGCCAGCGGTCGTTGTACAGGTTGAAGATCGGGTGCACCGACCACAGGTCGTTGTGCGCCTCGTAGAAGGCGTCGACGGTGCCGACGTCGCGCCAGTAGCCCGAGTCGCGGTCGGTGGCCCCGGGCACCAGGTTGTCGGCGAAGTCGTAGACCGACGCCTGCCCCTCCCGCACCAGCCGCGGGATGATGTCGCCGCCCATGTCGTGGTCGGAGTCGCCGTCCTCGGCGTCGGCGCGCAGCGCGTCGAGCAGCACCTCGGTGGTGAACACGTAGTTGCCCATCGAGGCGAACGTGACATCCGGGTCGTCGGGCACCGACGGCGGTTCGCTCGGCTTCTCCAGGAAGTCGACGATGCGGCCGGACTCGTCGGAGTCGATCACACCGAACGCCTTCGCCTCCGCCCGCGGCACCCGGATGCCCGCCACGGTGACGCCCGCGCCGCTCTCGATGTGCCGGGCCACCATCTGGCCCGGGTCCATGCGGTAGACGTGGTCGGCGCCGAACACCGCGATGTAGTCGGGCCGCTCGTCGTAGACGAGGTTGAGGCTCTGGAAGATCGCGTCGGCGCTGCCGGTGTACCAGCGGCGGCCGAGCCGCTGCTGGGCGGGCACAGTGGTGATGTACTGCCCGAGCACGCTCGACAGGCGCCAGGTGGTGGAGATGTGCCGGTCGAGGCTGTGCGACTTGTACTGGGTGAGCACGCAGATGCGATGCAGACCCGCGTTGACCAGGTTCGACAACACGAAGTCGATGAGGCGGTAGTTGCCCCCGAACGGCACCGCGGGCTTGGCGCGGTCGGCGGTGAGCGGCCAGAGCCGTTTGCCCTCCCCGCCCGCGAGCACGATGCCCAGCACGTTGGCTGGCATCCCGCGGGGCGCGGCGACCGACACCCTCGCGCCCGTCATGCCGGGAGTCCCCGCCGCGACGCCCATCCCGGCCCAATCACGCGGTCGACCAAGTCACACGGTCGAGCCTAGTGCTCCGCGGCCGCACGCGGCCACCGTTCGCAACGTGGCGAGGACGGCAACACGGCGTGGGCCCGGTGCGACTAGCGTGCACCCGGTGCGCATCGGCCTGCTCACCCGTGAATACCCGCCCGAGGTCTACGGCGGGGGCGGGGTCCACGTGGCTCACCTGGTGCCGGCCCTGCGCGAGCATGTCGACGTCGAAGTGCACTGCTTCGGGGAACCCCGTACGAGCCTGCACCAAACCCGGGCCCACCGCGCCCCCGACGCACTGGCAGACACCAACCCCGCGCTGCAGACCCTCGGCGTCGACCTGTCGATGGTGGCCGCGCTCGGCCCCGGCGTCGACCTCGCGCACTCCCACACCTGGTACGCCAACATGGCCGGGCACCTGGCCAAGATCCTGCACGGGGTGCCGCACGTCGTCACCGCGCACTCGCTCGAGCCCCGACGGCCCTGGAAGGCCGAGCAGCTCGGCGGGGGCTACCGGCTCTCCTCCTGGGTGGAGCGCACCTCCTACGAGTACGCCGACGCGGTGATCGCGGTGAGCGCGGGGATGCGTGCCGACGTGCTCGACTGCTACCCGGTGCTCGACCCGGCGCGCGTGCACGTGGTGCACAACGGCATCGACACCGACTCCTACTTCCCCGATCCCGCCCGCGACGCCGTCCGCGCGGCGGGTGTCGACCCCGACCGGCCGACCGTGGTGTTCGTCGGGCGCATCACGCGGCAGAAGGGTCTCGGGCACCTCGTCGCGGCCGCCCACGACATCGACGCCTCCGCGCAGATCGTGCTGTGCGCGGGCGCGCCGGACACCCACGAGATCGCCGAGGAGACCGAGAAGGCCGTCGCCGAGCTGGCCGCGGCACGGGGCGGCGTGGTGTGGGTGCGGCGGATGCTGCCCGCCGCGGAGGTGCGCCAGCTGCTGTCGGCGGCCACGGTGTTCGTCTGCCCCTCGGTGTACGAGCCGCTGGGCATCGTCAACCTGGAGGCGATGGCGTGCGGCACCGCCGTGGTGGCCTCCGACGTCGGCGGCATCCCCGAGGTCGTCGACCACGGCGTGACGGGCACGCTGGTGCCCTTCGCCGATCGGGACTCCGGCCAGGGGCAGGAGGACACGTTCCGCGCCGGCCTCGCCGACGCCGTCAACGCGCTGCTCGCCGACCCGGCCCGGGCCGAGGCGATGGGCGCGGCCGGGCGGCTGCGAGCGGAGCGCGAGTTCGCCTGGGAGCGGGCCGCCGTCCGCACGGTCGAGATCTACCGCTCGCTCGCCTGACCGCCGGGCAGACGAACGGCACCCCGCGCACGAAGGGGCGCCGTGGGTCGGTCGGGCCCGGCCGGGCCGGATCAGCCTGCGGCGGCCTTGAGCGCGTCGCCGAGGTCGCCTGCCTCCTCGACGGACATCTCTACGACCAGACGGCCACCGCCCTCCAGTGGAACGCGCATCACGATGCCGCGCCCCTCCTTGGTCACCTCCAGGGGACCGTCACCGGTGCGGGGCTTCATAGCCGCCATCTCCTGCTCCCTCCGTGTCATGTCTGCTCCGGCGCCGCTGCGCGGGGAGAGCGCGGGCCGGATGCCCGAGAACATCTTTCCTCATCGGATGGACAGGGTCGCAACCGGAGCGATCAATCGACTCGATGTTCACCCTGCGCACCATCACCGTCACGGTCGGCGCATCTGCAGGGCCGCACCACCCAGCAGCAGGGCGGCCGCGACCCAGCCCGCCAGGAGCACCGCGGCGCTCCCACCCCCGGTCTCCGGCATCCCGTTCGCCGTCGCATGCGGGAGCCACCCGCCCAAGCCCGGCAGGAAGGCCCCGGCCAGCGGCAGCACCAGAAAGATCACCAGCGTGGCGCTGACCGCTCCGGCCGTCGACCGGAGCGCCGCGGCGACACCGAGCGCGAGCACCGCCACGAGGACCGGCTGCGCCGCACCGGCGAGGAGCAGGTGCACGCGCTCCCCGGCGGTGGGCGCCGGTCCGGGGAGCAGGAGGTCGACGACGAGCAGGACGGCCCCACTGCTCAGCCCGACGGCGAGCACCGCCCCGGCGAGCACCGCGGCCTTGGCCAGCAGCACGGCGGGCCGCCACGGGCACAGGCGCAGCGTCAGGAGGATCTGGCCGGTGGCGAACTCGTCGGCGATCACGAGCACGCCCAGCGGGACGGCCACGAGCCGGGCGAGGTTGACGGCCAGGAACGACGCGTGCAGGTCGCTGCCGGCGATCGGCACGCCGCCGATCCCCCCGGCGCCCGAGAGCCCTGCGTAGGCGCAGCCCAGCAGCACCACCAGGCCGCCCATGACGGCCAGCAGGCGGCGGTAGGACGGGGTGGCGACGAACTTCGCGGCCTCCATCCGCAGCGCCCGGCCCCATACCGAGCGGGTCACGCGGTGCACGTCGCCCCCGGGAGATCGTCGGCGACCAACCGCAAATAGGCGTCCTCCAGCGTCGGCGCCAGCGGTGTCAGCTCATACACCGTGAGCGCGTGCGCCGCCACGAGCTCGCCGACCGCGGTGGCGGCGAGGCCGGTGACCGCGACGGCCGACCCCGACTGCGGCACGACGCTGCCGCCCGCGCGGCGCAGCACCGTCCCCAGCTCCTCGAGCTGGTCGGGCTGCACCCGCACCCGGACGGTGTCGACGGCGCCGGCGCCGGCGCCACACAGCGTCGCGGTGTCGGCGTCGGCGAGCACCCGTCTCCGGTCGAGCACGACGATCCGGTCGGCGATCGACTGGAGTTCGTGGATCAGGTGGCTCGATACCAGCACCGCTCGGCCGCAATCGGCCCTGCTCGCGCAGGAACGTGCGCAGCCACCGGACCGCGACCGGGTCCAGCCCGTTCATGGGCTCGTCCAGCACGTAGCCGGCGGGGTCGGCCAGCGCCGCGGCGATGATCCCGACCCGGGCCGCGGTGCCGAGCGAGAGCTCGCCTGCGCGCTGCTGGGCCACGTGATCGAGCCCGGCGCGGCCCAGCAGCTCGCCGACGCGGCCACGCGGCGCGCCCGCGCCGATCGCGACCGACGCCAGGTGCCGCTCCACCGTCCGGCGCGGATGCCACCCGCGGTGCTCCAGCGTGGCCCCGACCACACGCGGCGGGTCGGGCAGGTCGACGTAGCGGAGCCCGTCGAGGGTGGCCGTCCCGCGGTCGGGCTGGTCCAGCCCGAGCAGCACCCGCAGCGCGGTCGACTTCCCCGCTCCGTTCGGCCCGAGCAGTCCGGTGACCTCGCCGCGGTGGGCCGTGAACGTGACGTCGTGCAGGACGGCGTGCCCGGCCAGGTGCAGACCCACCCCTCGGAACTCGATCACCGGGGGCCGATCCGCGCGATCTCGGGGCCGTCGATGCCGACGGTGGAGTCGACCAGGACGCGGAAGGCGGCGGGCGGGTCGTGGGCGACGACGGTGACCGAGCACCCGACGCCCGCCCCCTCCCGGATGTCCGCGGGGAGCGCCTCGCTCCCGCGGGGGTCCAGGCCGTTGAACGGCTCGTCCAGCACGACGAGCTCGACGGGACGCATGGTGGTGAGCAGCAGCCACGCCTTGCGGATGTTGCCGGTGGACAGGCCCTGGATCGGGGTGTCGAGCCACGGGCCGAGGCCGTGCCGCCGGGCCCTGGCCTCGAACGCGTCGTGGTCGGCGCCGATGAGCGACCGGTGCTCGGCCGGGGTGAGCGCGGGGTAGAGCGCGGGCGCCGCTCGGCACACCGTGCGCCGTGCGCGCAACCCGGCGTCGCCGGCCGGGAGGCCGAGCACCGTCACCGAACCGGCCGTCGGGCGCAGGGTGCCGGCGAGCAGCTCCACGACCGTGGATTTGCCGCTCCCGTTCGGACCGGTCAGCAGCGTGCACCCCGGCGGGATGCGCAGGTCGAGGCCGGTCAGCACGTCGATGCCCGGCCGGTAGCCCGCGGCGACGCCGCTCAGTTCGCCAATCCATCCGCCACCCGTGCTCGGCTTCGCGGTCCCGCTCATCCCAGCACCTTCCGGTCGAGCAGCACGGCGGCCCCGCCGAGCAGCAGCACAGCGAGGGCGGGCCCGGCGACCCACGACGCCGGCTCGGGTAGCACGGCCCACGGCACGATCCCGACGGCGACGGCGACGATGCCGACGGCCGCGCCCGCCGCGGTGCTCTCCGTGGACCCGTCGGCACCGCCCTGCGTGCCGCCGTCCCACAGGTCGCCGAGCACCCCCGACGCGGTGGCGACCAGCACCACGCAGACCCCGAACAGCACCACCGTGTCGGCGCCACGCACCAGGTCGGCGCTGAGCGCGGCCACGAGCAGCAGGTCGACGGTGAGCCGGCAGGCGACGAACCGGCCCGCCACCCGCGTGGCCCGGCGCAGCAGGCGGTCGCCGATCCGTCCGAGCATCTGCATCGCGGCGAGCAGCACGCCGTAGCCCGCCGCAGCGCGCCAGGCGGCGAATGCGGCGAGCGCGGGGCGCAGCCCGCACGTGCAGCCAGCACGAACGCCGCCAGCTCGACGACGACGAACGGCACCAGCAGTGCGCCCGCGCCGGTCGCGCCGAGGGCGGTGACGGCCGCCCGGAGCACGACACCGACGTAGATGCCCAGTATCGGCACGGCGACGAGCGTCGACACCGCGGCGGTCGCCACACCGGAGAACAGGGTGGCCGCCACGACGGCGTTCTGTGCGGCGATGCCGAGGACCAGGTCGAGGTCGACGGCCCGCAGCAGGTCACGATGGGCGGGCAGCCGCACGTCCGCGGCGGCGATCCAGCCGGTCGCGGTCGTCAGGGCGAGCAGGCCACTGGCAACGGACAGGGACACCGCATCCGGCCGTGCACCGGGCCGCGCCCACGCCGGGCCGGGGCGGTCCGGGACGGGCCGGGCGGCGACCCGTCCCGGACCGGCACTCACGCCGCCGCCTCCTTGCGGCCCAGCTGGCTCACGGCCCACCGGATGGTGGCGATCGCCGCGGCACCGATCCCACCGGTGATCACCGCCGCGACCGCCGTGGCCACCGCGGAACCGGCCAGGATCGCGTCGACGATCTTCAACGCGGCAGTGGTCTCGATACCGAGTAGCGAGACGATGACGAAGCTGGCCGTACCGCCCGCGACGAGCGCGACCGCGCCGATCGAGAGGGCGAGCAGTCCGGTGGCCCGCTCTCTGCCGACCGGTCCGGCGGCGCGGGTGGCACGGATTGAAGATTTGTCATTGTGCACTCCTCCAGGTGTCGTACGACGCGGTCGACCCGATGTCGATATCGGGTTCCGAGGTCCGTGTCTCACCTTTCCTAACGTCCGGGCCTCGCTTCGCGGGGGTGATCCCACATCCCGGCGAACGCGGTGGCGCAGGCCTGCACCACGACCGCCTCGTCGACGATGGTCGGCGGGGTCCGCGGCTCGCGGGACGAGAGCAGCGCGGCGGACCGATCAGCGACGACGATCACCTGGGGCACTCGGTCGACGGTTCGAACGAGCACGGCCCCGGGAAACGCCGGTGCAGGCCCACCGTCGTGGACGACACGCACCAGGACCCCACCCGTGCCGAGCTCGTGCAGCGTTGCCCGCAGGCCGGCGGCGACCGGGTGCTCCGCCGGGACGAGCGCGACCAGCTCTCTGGTCGCCTGCCCCAGCAGTCGCCGCGCGGCCAGGTGGAGCTCCGCGGCGGGCGCGACCGCGCGTAGGGGAGGCACCGCGTCCATGCTCACCCCGCTATCGTGCTAGTTGATACGCGTGTCGAAAATATGCTGGCAGTGGAGCTGGGTCAACGACAGTCGAGAATCTTCTGGAAGATTTGAGGTTGGTCTGCGAGGCTGGGCCCACCACGAGCCCGAGGAGCAGGACATGCCAGACGCCGGACCACTCGCAGCGCGGCTGGACCGCCTGCTGGCGACTGTGCATCCGAAGGGCCGCGGCCCCTACACCTACGAGGAGGTCGCTGACGGCATCCGGGTCCAGGGCGGGCCCACGATCTCCGCGCAGTACCTCAACCAGCTGCACCGGGGCCGGCGTGACAACCCGACCAAGCAGCACCTGGAGGCGCTCGCCGCCTTCTTCGGCGTCCCGGTCGGGTACTTCTTCGACGACACCCAGGCCCGCCTCGTCGACGAGGAGATCGCCCTGCTCGCGGTCATCCGCGACGCCGAGGTCAAGGACCTCGCCCTGCGCGCTATGGAGCTGGGTCCCGAGGCACGCCGCTCGGTGGCCGCGATCATCGAGGAGCTCACGCGTTTCCAGGAGCGGACGCGTCACCCGAACGGGCGGCGCTGACCCGAACGCCCGTCTCGTACGGCCATACGACCTAGTCTTCTGTGATGCCGGTGTCGGCGCACGGGGGAGGGGTGCGGTGGGCTTCAGTGAACTGAACCGCAGGGCACGGGCCCTGGTGCGGGCCCTCGACGCCGAGGTGTGGATACCGAGCCCACTGGACCTGCCGGTCCTTCTCGACGGACTGGCCCGGCACCGGGGCCGGCCCATCGACCTGTTCGGCTCCTCGCGCCCGGCGGGCGGTCCGTGCGGCAGG
>JAKDLE010000683.1 GCA_030453005.1 Pseudonocardia sp.
TATCCGAATGCGATCAGCCGGCCGATCCAGCTCGCGGTGAACGACTGGACCGCGTCGAACCGGTGGTCACACGCGGTGCAGGCGTACTGGTAGGTGGGCACCCTTTGGTCCTTCCTGGTGGCGCTGCCTCCGCGATCGGCATCGCGTTCTGGCACTCGCGCGCACTGAGTGCCAGCATAACCCGTGCGGGTCAGCCGTTCTTCCCCAGCGTCCGACACCGGAGGCGTACGGCCGAAGCCGCCACGGTCGTGATCGTCGCCACGGAACCGGGCGCGTGTTCCGACGCGTTTCCGGGTTCCCGCACGGCGATCAAGGCTCCGGACGCGGGGCCGTGGACCCTCCCAATAGCGTGTGACCGCCCACGGGGAGCAGCGCCGCGGTGACCGGGTGGTCGTGCGGTTCGGCGGGCAGCTCGGCCACCAGCTCGGGGTCGTCGAGCACGATCACCAGCGGTACACCGGCCTCGACCAGCGGCAACGTGTGGTCGTAGTGCCCCGCGCCGCGCCCGAGTCGGACGCCGCGGCGGTCCGCCGCGAGCCCCGGGACGAGCATCAGTCGGGCCCGACGCACCGCGTCGGGTCCCAGGCGCGGGCCGGCGGGCTCCGACAACCCCATCGGGCCGGGCCGGAGCGCGCCGTCGAACCGGGCCCAGTCGAGGGGGCCGCGCTGCGCGGGCACCACCGGCAGGAGCACCTCGTGGCCCGCCGCGCGCAGTGCCTCCACCCCCTCGGCCGACCACGGCTCGGTGCCGATCGGCAGGTAGGCGCACACCGGCCCGTCGACGTCGGCGGCCAGCGCGAGCGCCCCGCGGGTGAGCGCGGCCGCCCGCTCCGCGCGGAGTCCGGGGCCCAGCGCCCGCCGGGCGCCCAGGATGAACCGGCGCCACTCCGCTTTCGTGAGTGGATCAGCTCCGCGTGCCGTCACACGGCCAGGCTAGCCGCGCGGATAAGGTCTCGGGCCATGACTACCTCGCCGTTCCGGTCGGCCGTGGTCCCCGCGGCCGGCCTGGGGACGCGGTTCCTGCCCACGACGAAGACCGTGCCCAAGGAGCTGCTGCCCGTCGTCGACACGCCGGGTATCGAGCTCGTGGCCGCGGAGGCGGCCGAGGCGGGGGCGCAGCAGCTGCTGATCGTCACCGCCCCGGGCAAGGAGGCCATCGCGGCACACTTCGCCGACTCGGGCGAGCTGGAGCAGACCCTCGCCGACCGCGGCAAGGATGCACTGGTCGCCAAGGTGCGCCGGGCCCACGAGCTGATCGCGGTCCGCACCGTCACGCAGGCCGAGCCGCTCGGGCTGGGCCACGCCGTCGGCTGCGCGCGCGAGGCGATCGGCGCGGACGAGGGGTGCTTCGCGGTCCTGCTGCCCGACGACCTGGTGCTCCCCTCCGGCGTGCTGACGAGGATGGCGCAGGTCCGGGAGGAGAAGGGCGGCAGCGTGCTCTGCGCGTTCGACATCCCGCGCGAGGAGATCTCCGCCTACGGCGTGTTCGACGTGACGGACACCGGGGACGCCGACGTCAAGCAGGTGCACGGGATGGTCGAGAAGCCCGCCGCCGCGGACGCGCCGTCGACGTTCGCCGCGGCCGGGCGCTACCTGCTCGACGTGGCGGTCTTCGACGCGCTCGACCGCATCACCCCCGGCGCGGGCGGGGAGCTCCAGCTCACCGACGCCGTGGCGCTGCTGATCAGCGAGGGCCATCCCGTGCACGTGGTGGTGCACCGGGGTGGACGCCACGACCTGGGCAACCCGGGCAGCTACGTGCGCGCGTTCGTCGACTTCGCCTTGGCGGACCCCGACTACGGTCCCGAGCTGCGCGAATGGCTGACCGCGCGCCTGGCGAACTGAGGCGGGCGTGCGATCGGTCGACGAGCAGCTCGCGCGGATCCTGGACGGGGCCCTGCGCCCGGCGCCCGTGCGGGTGTCGATCTCCGAGGCGTACGGCCTGCGGTGCGCCGAGGAGGTGGTGGTCGGTCGGCCCCTGCCGGGCTTCGACCAGGCCGCGGTCGACGGGTACGCCGTGCGCAGCGTGGACCTCAGCGGCTCCTCGGGTGCCGAGCCCGCGTCGCTGCCGGTGGTCGGGGAGATCCCTGCCGGGTCCCGCCAGCCGCTGCGGCTGCAGCCCGGCCAGGCCGTCCGCGTCGTCGCCGGGGCGCCGCTGCCCACCCTGGCCGACGCCGTGGTCCCGGTCGGGTTCACCGACGGCGGCACGGCGCGGCTGCTCGTGCAGCGGGGTGTGCCGTCGGCGGCGTTCGTCCGTCGGGTGGGGGAGGACGTGCAGCCCGGGGACGTGGCCGTGCGCCGCGACGCCGTGATCGGCGCGCCCCAGGTGGGTCTGCTCGCCGCGGCCGGTCGCGACAAGATCCTCGTCTACCCGCGGCCGCGGGTCTCGGTGATCTCCGTGGGCGACGAGCTCGTCGACATCGCGCGGGCGCCCGGCGCCGGTCAGGTCGCCGACGTCTGCTCGCACGCCATCACCGCCGCGGCCCGCGATGCGGGTGCCGAGACCGGGCGCAGCGGGCTCGTCGGCGGCGACGCCAAGGAGATCGCCGCCGCCATGCTCGACCGG
>JAKDLE010000684.1 GCA_030453005.1 Pseudonocardia sp.
GCCTGCCTACCGAGCGACCCGGTAACCGCGCAGCGCCGCGGCGAACGCGGGGGTGGTGCGGGCGACGGTCGCGAGCCGCTGCTCCATCAGCCCGTCCACGGCGGCGGCCAGCGCCGGCCCGCCGTCGACGTCACCGGCGTCGAGTACCTCCTCCTCCAGCGTGTAGAGCCAGGAGTCGATGACCGGGCGCAGTGCACTGGGCCGGTGGGTCGCGGTGGCCAGGCGTTCGGTGAGCCGGCGGTAGACCGTCTCCAGGCGGTGCAGCGGTGTCTCGGTCTCCGAGATCTGCACCTCCGCGGTGGCGAGCCCCGCACGCTTGGCCCGCTCGGTGAGCCAGCGGGCGAAGAAGGTCTTGCCCGACCCGTACTCACCCCGCACGGCGTGGAACGCGGCGCCGCCCCGGGTGACCGTGGCGAGGTCGCCGTCCATCGCCTCGGCGAACCGGTCGAGCCCGACGGCCAGCAGGTCGAGGCCCGCGGCGGGCACGGTGCCACGGCGCAGCGCGTCGATCACCGCGCGGCGCCGCGCCTCGCTGACCGGCCCGGTCACGGCGAGACCTCGAACTGCAGCCGCAGCAACTCCGGGTTGAGCTCGACGGTGCCCCCGGACGAGGTGAGCACGGGGTAGCCCTCCACGTTCAGCAGGCGCTGCAACGTGGCGACGACACCGTCGGGATCCCGTCCGGCCCGTCCTGCGGTGGCCGCGGTCGCGATGGCCGACAGCCGGCCCTCGACGGCGAGGGCGTCCACGACGGCGGCGACGGCGGTCGGATCGGGAGCACGCCGCACGAACGCACGCTGTGCCCGGTAGACCTCGGAGGCGACCACCCGCTGCCCCAGTGACAGCGAGGTGACGACCGGCTCGGGGGCGGCGAACAAGCCGTCACCGTCGGCGGCCGGTCGGGCCCGGCGCGCGGATCGGCGGGGCACGCGGGCAGCGGGGACCGGCGCGGGGACCCGTCGGCCGTTCCACCACGGTGGCTCGACGGCTTCGACGGGCAGCACCGACCAGCCCAGCGGGAGCTGATCGGGGGTCGGGGTCAGTACGAGCACCGGGACCGCCATCTCGGCGAGGGACGCGCCCCCGTGATAGCCGGCGCGGCGCCGCGTGTAGCGGATGTCCTCGCGCCATGCCGCGACGACGGCCCCGCCGCCGGTCAGCACCCGGGGCCCGGCCAGCGCCACCTCCCCGGCGGCGGGCTCGCCGGTGCGCCAGCGTGCGGACTCGACACCGGTGCCGTCTTGCGGGCCGTCGGAGCCCCCCCCGGTCGAGGACGTGGCCGTGGTCGGCGACGAGGACGACGGGCCGGGCGTAGCTGCGCGCGGCGTCCAGCAGGTCGGGCAGATAGGTGACGTCGCCGACCCGCCAGCCGGTGCGGTCGCCCTCGCGGCCGTGGTCCAGGGCGTCGTCGACGGTGTTGAGCACGACACCGACCGCCACGTCGTCGTCGGCGAGCGCGGCGACGAGCGGTCCGGCGAGGCGCCGTCCCGGGGGTCCGGCGATGTCGGCCTTGTGCACCAGCAGGGCACCGCGGCGGTGTCTGCGCCACAGGGCGGTGAAGCCGTCGCGCTCGGTCGCCTGGTCGCCCACGCCCGCCCGACCGCAGAGCAGGCTCGCGCGGCTCGCGGTCGTCACCGACGGGATGGTCGCCACCGCCGCGGACCGGCGGCCCCCCTCCGGGGTGATCTCCACCCAGGTCCGCTCGGCGAGCTGCTCCCCGAGTTCGACGGCGACGGCAGCGCTCATCCCGTCGACCACCAGCACCAGCGGGGCGGGCCCGAGCGCCAGCAGTGGTGCGGCCACCTCGTCGAGGACCTGTTCCACGAGCAGCGCACCGCCGGGCATCTGCGCGGACGCGTGGGTGGACCACCCGGCCAGCCGGGCCGCGAAGGTCTCGTCCTGGGCGTCGCGACGTGCCCGGGCGGCGTCGTGCACCGCCCGGTAGGCCCGCGCCACGACCGGGTCGTCGATGCTCTCGCCCGCCCACACGGCGGCCAGCGCGCGGTCGACCCAGCCCCCGTCGGCGACCTGTGCCGACACGCCCGCACCGACCGAGGCCGGGACGTCCGGCTGCGTCGCGAGCCACCGCAGCAGTCGCACGGCCATCTCGGCGGCGGAGCAGCGCTCCGGGTGCAGGCGCGCCAGGTGGTGCCCGCGCAGCGCGTCCAGTGCGGAGGCCGCGCTCATCACGATGGTGTCGTCGGGGTCGGCGGCGAGCGTGCCTGCGACGGCCCGGAGCCGGGCGCGGAAGGCCGACGGGAGGTAACGGTTGCCCACGAGCTCGTCGGTGAGCCCGGCCGCGGCGGCGAGCGCATCGGCCCGGTCTCCGACGGCGAGCACGCGGCGACGTTCCGCCTCCCCGTTCGGACGTCCTCCCTCGGCAGCGGAGACCCACCGTTCCAGCGTTCCCTCGACGGCCGCGACGAATGCCCGGCGCTCGGCCGGACGCGCCCCGGCGGCTCCCAGCAGCCCGCCGACGGCCACCGCGGCGTCGGCGGAGGTGCCCGCCTCGTCGAGCACGCCGGCGATCCGGCCCAGTGCCATCGCGTCGTCG
>JAKDLE010000685.1 GCA_030453005.1 Pseudonocardia sp.
CCAGCCGCGCAGCGCGAGCCCGAAGGCTGCGGTCGACTTGCCCTTGCCCGTGCCCCCGTGGACGACGACGCGCGGGCGGTTGCGGCGCTGCCGCGTGGTCAGTCCGTCCTTCGGGGTGACGGGCGTGCGTCCTTGGGCCATCAGGCGGCGCTCCTTCGGGGGCTGGTGCGGTCGGTGACGATCTCGACGAGGCCGCTCGCGGCGACCTGCTCGAGGGGGATGTGCTCGGCGCCCATGCGTGCGGCGAGGTCGGCGGCCAGACCCATGCGGAAGCGGCCCGACTCGCAGTCGACGACGACCGTCTCGCCGCAGGACACAGCGGTGCCCCACCGGTCTGCAATCAGCTGGGCCCGGGCAAGGGCGTCCGTACCGGCCGTCGCGCGGCCGTCGGTGACGAGGACGACGAGGGCACGCTGGCTGCGGTCGCGCACCCGCTCGCGGGCGACGACGCGGGCGACCTCGGTCAGGCCCTCGGCCAGGGGCGTGCGGCCCCCGTGGGGCAGCTCGGCCAGTCGTGTGGCGGCGGCGTCGACGGACGAGGTCGGCGGCAGCGTGACCTCGGCGCCCGTGCCGCGGAAGGTGATCAGCCCGACCCGGTCCCGTCGCTGGTAGGCATCCAGGAGGAGGGAGAGGACGGCGGTCTTGACCTCGCCCATCCGCTTGCGGGCGGCCATCGAGCCGGACGCGTCGACGGCGAGGAGGACGAGGTTCGCCTCCCGGCCGCGGGTGACCGCGTGGCGCAGGTCGGCACCGGTGACCCGGGAGGGGCCGATGCCGGTCGCGCGGCGGGCGGCAGAGGTGCGAAGGGTGGCGGTCAGGTGCACGGGTGCGCCCGCCGGTTCGATCCCGGCCGGGTGGACACCGACGGTGCGGCCGCGCGGGGTCAGTGCGGGGGAGCGGCGCCCGGTCGGCCCGGAGCCGACTCCCGTCAGCTCGAGGCGGCGGGCGCGGTAGGGCTGCTGGGCGCTCACCGTGCCGGTGGGGACGGCTCCCGACGGCGGGGGCGATATGGGCTCGTCCGGCGACTCCGGTCCTGACTCGGGTGGTGGATCAGGCTCGTCGTGGGCAGCGGGCTCCTCGCGTGCACCAGCCGACTCGGATCCGGTGTGCGGATCCTGGGCCGAGGTGCGGTCGGGTGATCCACCGGGTGAGTCAGGACCGGAGTCGGGTGCGGGGTCCTCTTCCGTTCCGTTCTCCGGGTCGGACCCGTCGGGCTGCGGGTCACCGTCCCCGTCGTCGCCTCCGCCACCGGGCGGGTCGTCCTCGGGATCGTCGTCGAGGAGCGCGTCGAGGAGGTCCTCGTCCAGGCCCGGGGCGTCGAAGGGGGCGCGGCGTCGGCGGTGGGGAAGCGACAGCAGTGCGGCGGCGCGGATGTCCTCGCGGGTGACCTGGTCCCGGCCCTGCCAGGCCGCGTGGGCGGCGGCGGTGCGGGCGGTGACGATGTCGGCGCGCATGCCGTCGACGTCGAACCCGGCGCACACCCGGGCGATGGTGCGCCGGGGCACGTCCGCGCGCCGGAGGCGCGCCACGCGCTCGCGAGCCGCGGCGAGCCGCTCGGTGAGCTGGGCCTCGGACGCGGCATAGCCGGCGGCGAAGCCGGTCGGGTCGAGGTCGGCCGCGAGCCGGCGCCGCACGCCCTCGGCCCGCACGTGCGGGTCACGGCTCGCGGCGACGTGGACGGTCAGGCCGAATCGGTCGAGCAGCTGGGGCCGCAGCTCGCCCTCCTCGGGGTTCATCGTCCCGACGAGGGTGATCCGTGCCGGGTGCGAGATCGAGACACCGTCGCGCTCGACGGTGTTGCGCCCCATGGCTGCTGCGTCCAGGAGCACGTCGACGAGGTGGTCGTGCAGCAGGTTGACCTCGTCGACGTAGAGGATCCCGCGGTGGGCGTCGGCGAGCAGCCCCGGCTGGTAGGCGGCCTCGCCGTCACCGAGCGCACGGCGCAGGTCGAGGGAGCCGACGACCCGGTCCTCGGTGGCGCCGACCGGCAGCTCGACGAGCCGCGCCGGCCGCGTGGCTGCCGGACCGGGGTGTGGGCCGTCCGGGCAGTCCTCGGTGCGCTCGGGGTCGCACCCGAAGCGGCAGTCCTGGGCCACGTGCTGCTCGGGCAGGACGGCGGCGAGAGCGCGCACGGCGGTGGACTTGGCCGTGCCCTTCTCACCGCGGACGAGGACACCGCCGATCTCCGGGGCGATCGCGCTGAGCACGAGGGCGGTGGTCAGCTCTTGCGCGCCGACGAGCGCGGTGAAGGGGTAGCTGGGGGTGCCGGAACGGGTCACTGGTGCCTCCTGGCGAGTGTCCACGCTCGCCGTACGACCGTCGCCGGGGCGGGTTCGCTCCGGCGAGCGCAGGCCGATGTCCTGGCTTGGCCCTGGGGCCTTCACAGTGGCGGGACCGCTCCGGATTCGCACCGGATTCCTCGGTTGGCTGCGCTGGGCGACAGCATGCCACAGGCCGTGGTGGGCCTAGTGTGGGCGTCCGTGATCGACGTCGTGGGTATCGGTGATGACGGCTGGGTCGGCCTGGACGACAGGCGGCGCGGCCTC
>JAKDLE010000686.1 GCA_030453005.1 Pseudonocardia sp.
TGGCCAACCAGAGTCCGCAGCTGCGTCGCCGGACCACCCCACGGCATAGCCCACGGGCACTCAGGCGTCGAGGTCGTCCTGCTCCGCCGGCAGCGCAGACTCCCCGGGGGCGTCGGGCCCGGCGGGCGTACAGGACGAGGCCGAGCAGGGTCAGCAACACCACAGGCGCCCCGCCGGTCGCGGACCACTCGGTCAGCAGCATCACGGGGCACCCGACCCCAGCGGAACCGCGCGGGCGGCGGCGGGAACGCGCAGCAGCTTGATCAGCTCCCGCAGCTCGGCCTCGTCGAACTGCTCGCGGATCGACGCGGCCGCGGCCGCGGGGGTGGTGACACGGATGGCGCGCGGCGCCGCCCGCGGGCCGGTGTACACGCCGTTTACACCGGGCCGCCGGTACGGGGCGCCGGCCGCGGCGATCGCCCGCTGCTCGTCCTCGGGAAGGTCCCCGAACGTGCGGCCCTGCTCGATGGTCAGCTCGCCCTGCTCGAGCAGCTCGCGCAGCTCGGGCACCAGGCGCAGCAGCGCGAGGCGCTGGGTGACGTACATCGCGGACTTCCCGATCCGCCGGCCCAGCTCGCGCTGGGAGATCCCCGCGGTCGCGAGCACCTCGTCCATCGCCTCCGCCTCCAGCCAGGCCGGCAGATCCCGGCGCTGCCCGTTCTCCACCAGCATCACCTCGTACATGGTGCTGGCCTGCTCGTCGTTGACCACGATGTCGATCTCCCGGAGCCCGGCCAGCCGCGCCGCCCGCAGCCGCCGGTTCCCGATCAGCGCCACCCACGCCGCGTCGCCCAGCACGTCCCGCTGGGCCGGGTAGGCCACCAGGTACGCGGCCACCGAGCACACCACCAGCGGCTGGATCACCCCGTACTCGCGGATGGTCTCGGCCACCGCCGCGATCTCGTCGTCCTCGCCGGCGGGCCGCTTGTTCAGCGGGTTGGGCGCGACCTCGTGCACCGATACCCGCCGATCGCCCACGGCCGCCGGAACCGCGGCCGCGTCGACCGCCGGGCCGGCGACATCCGGGGCACCGGCCAGCGAGGACAGCCGCACCCGTCGACCGCCGCCGGCGCTCATCACCGGCCCCCCGCCGCGGTGTACACGCCGTTTACACCCCGGTGCCGCGCCGGCTGCCCGTCGTTGCCCAGCACCTCCAGCGCGACCCGGAAGAAGTCCTGCCGGGCCTCCAGCGCCACCCGGTTGCGGGCGTACTGCACGACCGTGACGCCCTCGGCGGCCGCGCGGGCGTGCAACTTGTAGTGCCGGATCACGGTGTTGAAGCTCGGGAACCCCTCGGCGGCGAGGTACTCCTGCGTCTCGCGCAGATCGTGGTCGCCGTCGCGCGGGTCCCAGTTGTTGATCAGCACCCGGTACGGCACGCCGGTCGGGGCGATCACCTGCCGGATGGTCCGCGCGGCCGGGCCGAAAGCCATCGCCTCCGGCTCGATCGGGACGATCACCTCGTCGGCCTGGCGCAGGACCTCGCTCAGCAGGCCCTCGTTGTCCAGAGAGCCCGGGGTGTCGACGAACACGTGCGCGTACTGGTCCAGCCGCCGCAGCCGGGCCAGCGCGGCGGGGTCGACGCACTGCTCGAAGTCGAACGGCAGCGCGGCGCCCACCCGTCCGGCCCACTCGAGCATGGAGGCCTGCGGGTCGGTCGAGACGCCCAGCACCGGGACCTGCCCGTCGCGGGCGCCGATGGTGTCTGCGACCGTCGAGGCGAGCTGGACGGTGACGGTGGTCTTGCCGACCCCGCCCTTCTGGTTGGCGATGACGCGGATACGTGGAGCCATGGGACTACCTCCGTGTGCTTCCCGACCCGGTGGGCCGGTACTTCGGATCTGGTGATGTTCGGTCCGCTGTTGTGGGTCGGACCGGACAGTGGTCCGGCCTTGCCCGGACGGTGGTCCCCCCTTCACCCCCCGCAAGGTCGGACGGTGGTCCGCCCTTGCGTTCACGGGGGTCATGCCGGGCGCCGCCGACCCACGGCGTGCCGGCGGTCGAGCCAGCGCACCCGCAGGCCTCGCACGAGCCGGTCCGCGCGCAGCGTGCAGTCCCCGCACAGCAGAGTGACCAGCTCGCCGGTGCCGACCGCGGCGATCGCCACCCGGCGACACGGCCGGCCGTCGGCGCGGCGCTCGGCGCACCTCATGGCCGGCTCGCCGGTCGAGACCGCCTGTCGGTCTCGGCGTCCATCGCGGCCGCCATCTGGTCGACGTCGATGCCCAGGTGCGAGGCGTGCTGCCCGACCAGGTTGACCGCGGTGCCCAGCGACACCGGCGGGGCGCAGTCCGCGGCCGCGCACCGCGGGCACATCGTCAGGCACATGACGCCCAGCTGGGTGTGCGCGGTGTGGACCGCGAGGTCCGGGCGCTCGACCCCGCAGGACTCACAGCGCGCCCCGCATGGGCAGCGCGACACGTCGTCCAGGTCGACCGCCGCGTCGACCCGCTGACGCCCGGCGAAGGCGTCCGGTGGGATCAGGTTCATGCGGTTCCTCCGTGGGTGGTGTCGACGAGGCGCAGTGCGGCCCCGTCAGGT
>JAKDLE010000687.1 GCA_030453005.1 Pseudonocardia sp.
CGCACCCCTGCGCCACAGGAGACGCCGCGCACGCAGCGTCACCGCAGGTCACCGGCGCGACGCGTGTCGGAGCGCCCGCGCGCGTCGCGGCGCCGGTAGACATCGGTCCCATGACGCGACCCCACGACTACCGCGGTGCGTTCGGCGGCGACGGCAGACGCCGCGTCGCGCGGCGCGAGATCCCGGAGATCCCGGCCGAGGCGGGGCTCGTCGTGGAGGACGCCGGAACGGGCGGGTTCTGCGGCGCCGTCGTCTCGGTGAACGTCCGCGAGGTGACGCTGGAGGACCGGCACGGCAGGCGCCGGGTGTTCCCGCTGCGCCCCGCCGCGTTCCTCGTCGAGGGAGCGCCCGCGACGCTCGTCGTCCCCCGGCGGGCCCCGGCGGGGCCTGCGCGCTCGGCGTCGGGATCGGTGGCCGTGCGCGACCACCGGGCCCGGACGGCGCGTGCGGCGCGGATCTGGGTGGAGGGCATCCACGACGCCGCACTGGTCGAGACGGTGTGGGGCCACGACCTGCGCGTCGAGGGGGTCGTCGTGGAACCGATGCACGGCATGGACGACCTCGCCGCCGCCGTCGCCGAGTTCGCGCCGGGCCCCCGGCGCCGCCTCGGGATCCTCGTCGACCACCTCGTCGCCGGGTCGAAGGAGACGCGGGCGGCCCACTCGGTCGCAGGCCCGCACGTCCTCGTCACCGGCCACCCCTTCGTCGACGTGTGGGAGGCCGTCAAACCCTCCGTCGTCGGCATCCGGGCGTGGCCGCAGGTGCCGCGGGGCACCGACTGGAAGACCGGGGTGTGCGGGGCGCTGCGCTGGGGGGAGCCCGCCGACGGCGCCCGCCGCGTACTCGGGGCGGTGCGCGACTTCCGGGACCTGGAGACGCCCCTGATCGGCGCGGTCGAGCAACTCATCGATTTCGTGACGGGCTGATCACCGACGGCGCCGTCTCTGGCAGGATCGGGGCATGACCCCGGCCGTGATCTGGCTCATCGTGGGCCTGGCGCTGATCCTGGCCGAGGTGCTGTCCGGCGAGTTCGTCCTCCTGATGCTCGGCGGGGGAGCATTCGTCGCCGCAGGCGTGGTCGCGCTCGGGGCGGGGCCGCTCGCCGGGGTGGTCACGTTCACGCTGGCCTCGGCGGTGCTGGTGTTCGCGGTGCGGCCCGCGCTGCGACGCAAGCTGGACAACGCCGTCGAGGACGGGCGCATGCACCACCGGGCGCTGATCGGGGCGGAGGCGGTCGTGATCTCCCGCGTCGACGGTGACGGGGGCCGGGTCAAGATCGGCGGCGACCTGTGGTCGGCGCGGCCGGTGCACCCCGACGACGTGATCGAGCAGGGCGCCACGGTGCTGGTCGTCGAGATCTCCGGCGCCACCGCGGTGGTCGTCGCGCAGGACGTCGCGCCGGACTGAGCGCGGTGGGAACCAACGGCCCCACGGGGGCCGAGAGGATGGCGGAGATGAGTGCGTCACTGATCGTCGGGCTGGTGTTCCTGGCTCTGGTGGTGGTGTCGATCGTGAAGGCCGTGCAGATCATCCCGCAGGCCACGGCCGCGGTGATCGAACGCCTGGGCCGGTTCAAGGGCACCGCCGACCCCGGCCTGGTGTTCCTGGTGCCGTTCATCGACAAGGTCCGTGAGCGCATCGACCTGCGTGAGCAGGTCGTGTCGTTCCCGCCGCAGCCGGTGATCACCCAGGACAACCTGACCGTCAACATCGACACGGTCGTCTACTACACCGTCACCGACCCCAAGGCCGCGGTCTACGAGATCTCCGACTACATCCTCGGCGTCGAGCAGATCACCACCACCACGCTGCGCAACGTGGTGGGCGGGATGAGCTTGGAGGGCACGCTCACCTCCCGCGACGAGATCAACACCGTGCTGCGCGGTGAGCTCGACGACGCCACCGGACGGTGGGGCATCCGTGTGGGCCGTGTGGAGATCAAGGCGATCGACCCGCCCGCGTCCATCCAGGAGTCGATGGAGCGGCAGATGAAGGCCGATCGTGAGAAGCGCGCGATGATCCTCACCGCGGAGGGCCAGCGGGAGTCGGCGATCCGCAGCGCGGAGGGCCAGAAGCAGAGCCAGATCCTCATGGCCGAGGGCGCCAAGCAGGCCGCGATCATGGGTGCCGAGGCCGAGCGGCAGTCGGCGATCCTACGCGCCCAGGGCGACCGGGCGGCGCGCTACCTGGAGGCCCAGGGCGAGGCCGCGGCCATCGAGAAGGTGTTCGCCGCGATCAAGGCGGGCCGGCCCACCCCGGAGCTGCTGGCCTACAAGTACCTGGAGACGCTGCCGGAGATGGCGCAGGGCGAGGCCAACAAGGTCTGGATGGTGCCCTCGGACTTCGGCAAGGCGCTGGAGGGCTTCACCCGGATGCTCGGTGCGCCGGGCGAGGACGGGGTGTTCCGGTTCGAGCCGTCGACGGTCGAGGAGGCGGCCGACCGCAGCCGTCCCCAGGACGACGAGGAGTCGATGGCGCACTGGTTCGACACCTCCACCGACCCGGAGATCGCGAAGGTGGTGGCCGACGCCGAGGC
>JAKDLE010000049.1 GCA_030453005.1 Pseudonocardia sp.
CCCACCCGGGGCGACCTGCCCGAGTTCGCGCGCACCCTGGCCCGGGGCCTCGACGACACGGGCGTCGTCGTCGCGACCTGCGACGACGTGCTCGGCGGGGCCACGATGCCGGGCGCGCCTGCACCCGCTGCCGTGCCTGCGGGCGGGACCGGCCCGGGTACGGTGCTGCGGTCGCTGCCGGTCCGCGCGGGCGCCGAGACGTTCGGCAGGCTGCTGTTCGCCCGCGGCGCCGCCCTGCCCGACGCCGACGAACGCACGCTCGAACGCGCCGCGCAGACCGCCGCACCGCTGATGCTGATGGAGCGCCAGACCTCGGTCGTCGAGCAGGAGCTGCGGGCGGAGCTCGTGGAGGACCTGCTCGCCGAGCGGGCGCCGGGCTGGGAGGCCTTCGAGCGCCGCGCCGAGCGGATCGACGGCGTCGATCTCAGCCGTCCGCACAGCACCGTGGTGTTGTCCGCGACCGGCGTGTCCCGCCGCGACCTGCTCGACGCCGCCGCCGCGCTCGCGGCCCGCCGTGGCGGGCTCGCAGGCGAGCACGCGGCACCATCGTGCTGCTGCTCCCCGACGCACGACGCGGGCGAGGCGGCCCGCACCGTGCCGGAGGAGCTGGGCGACAGCACCGGCGGTGAGGCCACGGCGGGTGCGGCCGGCCCCGCCGTCTCGGCCCGGGCGGTCCGCGCGCTGCACCGGGGCGCCGCCCGCTGCCACCGACTGCTGCACGCACTGGACCGGGCGGGCAGCGGCGCGAGCCTGGAGGAGTTCGGGGTGCTCGGGATGCTCGTGGAGCGCACCACGCCGGAGCAGGTGCAACGGCTGCTGGACCGCGCGCTCGGCCCGGTGCTGCGCTACGACCGCGCGCACCACGCATCCCTGGTCGACACGCTCGAACGCTACTTCGTCGCAGGCCAGAACCCGCCTGCCGTGGCTCGCGACCTCGGCGCGCACGTCAACCCCGTCTACCAGCGGCTCGAGCGGATCGACCGGATCCTCGGGGGGCGCGGCTGGCGGGAGCCGAAAGGGGGCACCGGACATGCAGATGGTGCTGCGGTTCCACCGCGCACCGGGGGCCGAGAACCGAGCCGCCGAGCCGCCCGGGCCGTCGTGATTACCGACTCAGGTGGGTGGCACGGCGCGCCGCCGAGGAGCGAGCATCTAGGGTCAAAGGTCGGGTAACTCGACCGTCCACACCACCTCCCGTCCCGGCGCCCCGCCGGGAGAGGTGCGTTCTGACCGCCACGGGAGGCGTGAAGTGCCACTGCACAGCGAGCTGGAGCCCATCTTCGACGATGTGCTGTCCCGGAACCCGGGGGAGGTCGAGTTCCACCAGGCCGTCCACGAGGTGCTGGAGAGCATCGGACCGGCCGTCGACAAGCACCCCGAGTACGCCGACGCCAAGATCATCAAACGCATCTGCGAGCCGGAACGCCAGATCATCTTCCGGGTGCCGTGGGAGGACGACGCAGGCGAGATCCACATCAACCGGGGCTTCCGGGTGGAGTTCAACAGCGCGCTCGGCCCGTACAAGGGCGGCCTGCGCTTCCACCCCTCGGTCCTGCTGGGAACCGTCAAGTTCCTCGGGTTCGAGCAGGTGTTCAAGAACGCGCTGACCGGGCTGCCCATCGGCGGCGGCAAGGGTGGGTCGGACTTCGACCCGAAGGGCTGTTCGGACCGGGAGGTCATGCGGTTCTGCCAGAGCTTCATGACCGAGCTCTACCGCCACATCGGGGAGTACACCGACGTCCCGGCCGGTGACATCGGCGTCGGCGGCCGGGAGATCGGCTTCCTGTTCGGCCAGTACAAGCGGATCACCAACCGCTACGAGTCCGGCGTGCTCACCGGCAAGGGCCTGAGCTTCGGAGGGGCGCAGGTGCGCCGCGAGGCCACCGGGTACGGCTGCACGTACTTCGTCGACGAGATGCTCAAGGCCCGCGGCGAGTCCTTCGACGGCAAGGACGTCGTGGTGTCCGGGTCGGGCAACGTGGCGATCTACACGATCGAGAAGGTGCACCAGCTCGGTGGCCGGGTCGTGGCCTGCTCGGACTCCAGCGGCTACGTGCGCGACGAGAAGGGCATCGACCTCACGCTCCTCAAGGAGATCAAGGAGACGCGCCGCGAGCGGATCGGCGTCTACGTCGACCGGCGCCGCGACGCGGACTACGTCTCCGACCGCTCGATCTGGGAGGTGCCCTGTCAGGTCGCGATACCCTCGGCGACGCAGAACGAGCTCACCGAGTCCGACGCGCTGATGCTCGTCCGCAACGGCTGCATCGCGGTGGGCGAGGGCGCGAACATGCCGACCACCCCGGACGGCGTGCGCGTCCTGCGGGAGGCCGGGGTCTCGTTCGGGCCGGGCAAGGCGGCGAACGCCGGTGGCGTCGCGGCGTCCGCGCTGGAGATGCAGCAGAACGCCTCGCGCGACTCGTGGACGTTCCAGCATTCCGAGGAGCGGCTGCGGGACATCATGCAGGGCATCCACGCCCGCTGCTACGAGACGGCCGACGAGTACGGGATACCCGGCGACTACGTGGCGGGGGCGAACATCTCCGGTTACGCGCGGGTCGCCGCGGCCATGCTGGCGCTCGGCCTGGTCTGACCGGCCGCCCTCTACCCCCAGAGGTATCCGTCGGGCGACGTGTCAGCACGACGGCGCCGAGTCGCGGGCCAGACCGCAGCGGGGGCGATCGTCGAGGCGATCGACCACGCTCGGCTCCTGCGGACGCCGTGGCTTCCGGCCCGTCGTCCTGGGCAGCACCTCGGCCACTGTGCGGCACCGCAGTCACCGGCCGACCCTCGTCGTCCCGCCCACGCCGCTCACCGCGGGCCGACGGTCGCCCAGGCGAGATGGTTCCCCGCGCCGCGAAGTCCCGGGCGTCGGTTGTGGAACGCGACAGCGGCCGCCTGCACACCACCGCCACCGCGCCCCCGAGTTCCGCAGGTTCCCGGCCAGGATCGCCGCTGAGATCATCGTGAACCGCACGCCTCTGCGGCTGCCGGCGCGACGTGCGCCCGGGGGCGACCTTGCCGGCAACGCGGGTCCGTGATCCCTACCGGCCGCACGTTCCCGCAGCGGCGACCGCAGCACCGTGCGCCAGACGGTGATCACTGCTCGACCATGTCATGGCGTCCCGACCGGCACGGACCACCGGCGCCGGACACCAGGGCTCGCGGTGCGCGCCCCGGCCCACTCCCCGACCGCGTTGACTACGCTACCCCCCTAGGGTATACCCGGCCGGGACGACGAGGAGGACACATGAACGGTTACGCCGACGACAAGGACGCCTACCTCATGCGGATGCGCCGCATCGAGGGCCAGGTCCGCGGCATCGCGAAGATGATCGAGGACGACAAGTACTGCATCGACGTGCTGACGCAGGTCTCGGCCGTCACCAAGGCGCTGGAGGCCGTGGCGCTGGGCCTGCTCGACGAGCACCTCAAGCACTGTGTCATGCAGGCCGTCTCCGAGGGCGGCCAGATCGCCGACGAGAAGGTCGCAGAGGCCAGCGCCGCGATCGCGCGGCTCGTGAAGTCCTGATCAGGAGAAGGAGAGAGCGATGAGCGAGAGTACCTACACCGTGACCGGGATGACCTGCGAGCACTGCGTCGCTTCGGTCACCGAGGAGATCACCGAGATCGACGGGGTCACCGCCGTGGCGGTCGACCTGCCCACCGGCGCGGTCACCGTCACCAGCGACACCCCGGTCGACGAGGCGGGCGTCCGCGCCGCGGTCGAGGAAGCCGGCTACCGACTCGCGGCCTAGCCGCAGGAAGAGAACTGAAGGACCGACCATGAACACTGCCACCAGGCTCTCCGCCTACGGTGCGGCGCTCGCCCTGCTCGTCGCAGGGGGCTGGGCGACCGGAACCGCTGTCGGTCCCCAGGTCGCGGCGGCTCCCGCCGCGGCCCACGGGGACGCCCACAGCGGCACCGTCGCGGAGACACCCGCCACCGGCCCGACCGACCAGCCCGCGGGGCTGGCGTCGAGCAGCGGCGGCTACACCCTCATCCCCACCGACCCGACGCCCACCGCGCCGACACCCGCCCACCCGACCTTCTCCTTCACCGTCACCGGACCCGACGGGACGCCGGTCACGGCGTTCGACGTCGAGCACGACCAGCGGATGCACCTGATCGTCGTGCGCCGCGACACGACCGCCTTCCAGCACGTGCACCCCACCATCGCGCCCGACGGCACCTGGACCGCGACGTTGGGCCTGTCGGCGCCCGGGTCCTACCGCGCATTCGCCGACTTCACCCCGACCGGCGGTGCGGCCACGACGCTCGGCGTCGACCTCGCCGTCGCGGGTGAGTTCACGCCCGTCGCGCACGTCCCGAGCCGCACCGCGCAGGTCGACGGCTACACCGTCGAGCTCACCGGCGAACTGGTGCCCGGCCGGGCCTCCCCGGTGACGGTGAGCGTCAGCCGGGACGGGGCGCCGGTCACCGACCTGCAGCCCTACCTCGCCGCCTACGGGCACCTGGTCGCGCTGCGCGAGGGCGACCTGGCGTACCTGCACGTGCACCCGGACGGCGAACCGGGCGACGGGGTGACCCAGGCGGGCCCGCAGGTCGGGTTCGTGGCCGAGGTGCCCACCGCGGGTACCTACCGACTGTTCCTGGACTTCCGGCACGGCGACGTCGTCCGCACCGCGGAGTTCACCGTCCCCACCGGGACCGCCGCTCCCGCCGCGGCGCACGGCACCGACGGCCACGGCCACTGATCGCGAAGGAGGACACAGACGATGAGCACCACGACACCGACGTCGCCGACGGGCACTCCCGTCACCGACGTCGAGCTCGCGATCGGTGGCATGACGTGCGCGTCCTGCGCGAACCGCGTCGAGCGCAAGCTCAACAAGCTCGACGGCGTGACCGCCACGGTCAACTACGCCACCGAGAAGGCCCGGATCAGCGCCCCGGAGGGCGTCGACCCGGCCGCCCTCGTGGCACAGGTCGAGGCCGCGGGCTACACCGCGCGGCTGCCTCGTCCGGCCACCCCGGACGACGACGGCGACGGAGGAGACGCAGGCGAGACGGACGACGCCACGGGCCCGCTGCGCGACCGGTTGATCACGAGCGCCGTGCTGGCGGTGCCGGTCGTCGCCATGGCGATGGTTCCGGCACTGCAGTTCACCTACTGGCAGTGGATCTCGCTCACCCTGGCCGCTCCCGTGGTGACCTGGGCGGCCTGGCCGTTCCACCGCGCCGCCTGGGCCAACCTGCGCCACGGCGCGGCCACCATGGACACCCTGGTCTCGGTCGGTGTCCTGGCCGCGTTCCTCTGGTCGCTGTGGGCGCTGCTGTTCGGCACCGCGGGCGTCCCCGGGATGACCCACACCTTCGAGCTGACCTCGTTCGACCTCTCCGGCGGGCCCAGCGACGGAGCCGGGAACATCTACCTGGAGGTCGCCGCAGGCGTCACCACGTTCATCCTCGCCGGGCGCTACTTCGAGGCCCGGTCCAAGCGCCGCGCGGGCGCCGCGCTGCGTGCCCTGCTGGAGCTGGGCGCCAAGGACGTCGGCGTCGTCCGGGACGGGGTCGAGGTGCGGATCCCGACCGCACAGCTCGCCGTCGGCGACCGCTTCGTCGTCCGCCCGGGCGAGAAGATCGCCACCGACGGCGTCGTCGAGGACGGCAGCTCGGCCGTCGACGCCTCGATGCTCACCGGCGAGTCGGTACCCGTCGAGGTCTCCCCCGGCGACGCCGTCACGGGGGCGACGGTCAACGCGGGCGGACGCCTGGTCGTGCGCGCCACCCGCGTCGGATCCGACACCCAACTCGCCCAGATGGCGCGGCTCGTCGAGGACGCACAGACCGGCAAGGCCGAGGTCCAGCGGCTCGCCGACCGCATCTCCGGCGTCTTCGTGCCGATCGTCATCGCGATAGCGGCGGCGACGCTCGGGTTCTGGCTCGGCACCGGGGCAGGCGCGGCGGCGGCGTTCACCGCCGCGGTCGCCGTGCTGATCATCGCCTGCCCGTGCGCCCTGGGCCTGGCGACCCCGACCGCGCTGCTCGTCGGCACCGGCCGCGGCGCCCAGCTGGGCATCCTCATCAAGGGCCCGGAGGTGCTGGAGTCCACCCGACGCGTCGACACGGTGGTGCTGGACAAGACCGGCACCGTCACGACCGGGCGGATGAGCCTGGTCTCGGTGCACGTCGACGGGGTCGACGAGAACGAGGTCCTGCGCCTCGCAGGCGCACTGGAGAGCGCCTCGGAGCACCCCATCGCCGCCGCCGTGACCGTAGGCGCCCGCGAGCGCGTCGGCGACCTGCCCGACGTCGAGGGCTTCACCAACATCGAGGGCCTCGGTGTGCAGGGCGTGGTCGACGGGCACGCCGTGCTCGTCGGACGGCCTGCGCTGCTGGAGCGGTGGCGCCAACCCCTCACGCCCGAGCTCGCCGCGGTCAAGGCGGCCGCCGACGAGCGCGGCCACACCGCGATCGCCGTGGCCTGGGACGGCGCGGCGCGCGCCGTGCTCGCCGTCGCCGACACCGTCAAGCCGACCTCGGCCCAAGCCATCGCGCAGCTGCGCGGCCTCGGCCTCACGCCGGTGCTGCTCACCGGCGACAACGCCGCCGTCGCCCGCACCGTCGCCGCCGAGGTCGGCATCACCGAGGTCATCGCCGAGGTGCTGCCCGCCGACAAGCTCGACGTCGTCACGCGGCTGCAGGGCGAGGGGAGGGTCGTCGCGATGGTCGGCGACGGGGTCAACGACGCCGCGGCACTCGCCCAGGCCGACCTGGGCCTGGCCATGGGCACCGGCACCGACGTCGCCATCGAGGCGAGCGACATCACGCTGGTCCGCGGCGACCTGCGGGCCGCCGCGGACGCCATCCGGCTCGCCCGGCGCACCCTGGGCACGATCAAGGGCAACCTGTTCTGGGCGTTCGCCTACAACGTGGCCGCGCTCCCGCTGGCCGCGGCGGGGTTGCTCAACCCGATGATCGCCGGGGCGGCGATGGCGTTCAGCTCGGTGTTCGTGGTCGCGAACAGCCTGCGGCTCCGACGCTTCCGGTCCGCCGCCGTCGACGCTCCGGCGCCCGAGCAGGCTGCGCGGCGCCGGGAGGTCGTCGCCGTGACCTGACCGGGCGCTCGGGCCGATCTCAGCCCGAGCGGGGACCTGAGCAGGCCTGCGCGGCGCTGCATTAGCGTCTCGGCCGGGGCGAACGCAGGGGGGCGCGGCGGGGCGCCGCCTGCCGGGGTCGGGCGCCGGCCTGCGGCCGCGGTGGTGGGCGGGTTCGCGCTCGTCGCGACGGTCGGCACCGCGTTGCTGATGCTGCCTGCCGCGACCGAGGGCGGCACGGGGACGGCGCTGGTGGCGGCGCTGTTCACCGCCGTGTCCGCGGTGTGCGTGACCGGGCTGATCGTGGTCGACACCCCGACCTACTGGTCGGCGTTCGGCGAGCTGGTGATCCTCGCGCTGGTCCAGGTCGGCGGTGTCGGGATCATGACGCTGGCCACGCTGCTCGGGCTGCTGATCGCGCGACGGGTCGGGCTGCGGTTGCAGCTGACCGCGCAGGTGGAGACGAAGTCGCTGAGGTTCGGCGAGGTCAGGCAGGTCGTGGGCGGTGTGCTGGCAGTGAGCCTGGCCATCGAGCTGATCGTCGCGGTCCCGCTGACACTGCGCTTCGCACTGGCCTACGGCGAACCACCGGGGCGCGCGGTCTACCTCGGCGTGTTCCACGCCGTGTGCGCGTTCAGCAACGCCGGGTTCGCGCTGTTCACAACGAGCATCATCCCGTTCGCCACCGACCCGTTCATCTGCGTGCCCATCGTCATCGCGGTCGTGTTGGGCGGGATCGGGTTCCCGGTGCTGTTCGAGGTGGGCCGCCGGGTCCGGACCCGCGCGGGGCGGCGGTGGACGCTGCACACGCGGGTCACGCTGGTCACCTACGGCGTGCTGGCCGTCGTCGGGATCGGGGCGTTCCTGCTGGCGGAGTGGAGCAACCCCGCCACGATCGGCCGGTTCGACGTCGGCGGCAAGCTCGTCGTCGGGCTGTTCCACGGGATCATGCCGCGCTCCGCGGGGTTCAACACCATCGAGGTCGGCGAGATGTACCCCGCGACGCTGCTGGTCACCGACATGCTGATGTTCATCGGCGGAGGCAGCGCGGGTACCGCGGGCGGCATCAAGGTCACCACGTTCGCGCTGCTGGCGTTCGTCATCTGGGCCGAGGTCCGCGGCGAGCCGACCGTGCACGTCGGCAACCGCCGCCTCGCCGCCGCCGTCCAACGCCAGGCGCTCACCATCGCGCTGCTCGGCGTCGGACTCGTCGCGGTCGGCACCGTCACCCTGCTCAGCATCACCCCCTTCCGGCTCGACGACGTGCTGTTCGAGGTGGTGTCCGCGTTCGGGACGGTCGGGCTGTCCACCGGCATCACCGCCGATCTGCCCCCATCGGGGCTACTGGTGCTGACCGCGCTGATGTTCCTGGGCAGACTGGGTCCGATCACCCTGGCGTGCGCGCGCGCGCGGCGCCACCGGGGACGACGCTACGAACTGCCGGAGGAACGGACCATCGTTGGCTAGAAGAGATCACGCACCGGCGGGCGGCCGGGTCGTCGTACTGGGTCTGGGCCGCTTCGGCGCCTCCCTGGCCCGCGAGCTGGTGCGCCGCGGCTCGCAGGTGCTGGGCATCGACAGCGACCCGGTCCTGGTCCAGCGGTACGCCGACGAGCTCACCCACACCGCCGTGACCGACACCACCGACGCCGAGGCGCTGCGCCAGCTCGACGTCCCCGACTTCGAACGGGCCGTGGTCGGGATCGGCACCGAGCTGGAGGCCAGCATCCTGACGACCGCCGTGCTGGTCGACTTCGAGATCCCGCACATCTGGGCCAAGGCCATCAGCCGTCAGCACGGTCGCATCCTGGAACGCATCGGTGCCCACCACGTCGTGCTGCCCGAGCACGAGATGGGCGAACGGGTCGCGCACCTCGTCACCGGCCGGATGATCGACTACATCCGGTTCGAAGACGACTTCGCCATGGTCAAGACGCTCGCCCCGCACGACATCATCGACCGCACCCTGACCGAGAGCGACATCCGTCGACGGCACCGGATCACCGTCGTGGGCATCAAGCGCGGCGGCGAGGAGTTCACCTACGCCACCCAGGACAGCACCGTGCGGGCCGGGGACCTGCTCATCGTCTCCGGACGGATCAACGACGTCGAGGCCTTCGCGAACCGCACCTGAACACGCCGCGCGGCCCCTACATCAGCCCGGGACACGCGCAACGACGAGATCGTCGCCTTCGCCCGAGCACGGGACGCCGCAGGGGAACCGACCGGCTGTTGCCCCCTGCTGATGAGCCGCGACGTCGCGGCCGCGGCGGCGTTCCACCTCGACCTACGCCGCGGGCCGGGACGTCAGCCTCCGCCACGGCGCGTTCGAGCTCGCCCTGCTCGATCCCGCGCACGAGACCGGTCCCGAGCGGGCCCGCGGCTCCCCCGCCGCCGCTGTCTTGATCAACGTCAACCGACCTCGCCCGACTGCGTGATCGCTGGGATCGGGACATCCGCGCCACGGGTGACGCGGATGTCCCGATTGCGGCGATAACCGGCGGGAACGGGGCCGAGCTGTGCGCACCGCCGGCGGGCGCGGTGGCGGCGTGCGGCGGTCGATCAGCCCCCGCCGGGTCGGCCTGCCATCGGACGCGCCGATCTCGCGGTGACCGGGGCCGACCCGGTCACGGCCGACCCGCAGACCCTGCGCGCCATGCCCGTGGCCGCCACGATGCCCGGCGGCCGCTGGTCGCACCGCGGCGGACGAGCCCGACCCGGCGCTGCCCGTCAGGCCTGCGGGTGTGAAATCAGGTAGCCGCCCCCCCCGGACCGAGGACGTCGTTCTTCGGCAGGCTCAACCTCGCCGAGTTCGTCGGCGTGGCCGCCGTGCTGGCGACGGGTTTCCTGCTGGTCCGGGCGGGCACCGTGTCGATCGGCACGGCGAGCGCCGCGGCGCTGTACTTCATCAACCTGTTCACTCCGATCAACCAGGTGCTGTTCCTGCTCGACACCGCCCAGTCGGCGGCGGCGAGCCTGGCGCGGATCGTCGGGGTCGCCGACCTGCCCGCCGAGCAGCAGCCCGCCCGTCCGGTCCGCCCGGTCGACGCCGCGGTCCGGGTGAAGGGCCTCGGCCACCACTACGTGCCCGGCCACGACGTCCTCGACGGGGTCGACCTCGACATCGACGCCGGTGCGCAGGTCGCGCTCGTCGGGGCCAGCGGCGCGGGGAAGACCACCTTGGCGAAGCTGGTGGCCGGGGTGCACCGC
>JAKDLE010000688.1 GCA_030453005.1 Pseudonocardia sp.
CGCGACGACCGCACGCAACACGAGATAGCCGATCAGCCCCCCGACCAGGACGTACCAGTGCACGAACCCCACGCCCGCCAGCGTGACGCCGCCGACCGAGGGCGCGGGGATCCCGAACAGGCCGTTGGAGCCCCCGGTCACCGAGGTCCAGGCGAACGCGACCTGCTGGATCAGCACCCCGATCGCCAGCGTCAGCATCAGGAAGAAGATGCCCGTCGAGCGCACCGCGACCCACCCGGTGGCGAGCGCGACCAGCGCGCCTGCCGCGACCCCGGCCAGCAGCCCCACCGGGAACGCCGGGGTGACGTGGAGCGTCAGCCACCCGGCGGTGTAGGCGCCGACCCCGAAGTACGCGGCGTGGCCCAGCGACGGCAGCCCGGTGATGCCGACGAGCAGGTCGAGGCTGGCCGCGAGCAGCCCGAACACCAGGATCGCGGTCAGCGTCGACAGGGCGAACGGCGCCAGGAAGAACGGCGCCGCGGCCAGGACCAGCACGACGACGACGGGCACCGCTGCGCGCAGGGTTCGACCGCGCCTGCCCGTTGCCGACGGCGCGGCACCGGCGGCGGTGGTCGTGGCCCCGGTCGCGGTCACGCGCGAGCCTCGATCCGGGAGCCGAACAACCCTTGCGGGCGCATGATCAGCACCAGCGCGAGCGGGCCGAACAGCAGGAACGAGGCGAGGTCGGGCAGCAGTGACCGCCCCAGCGTCTCGACCTGTCCGACGAGCAGCGCGCCGACGAGCGCGCCGCGGACCGAGCCGAGCCCGCCGATCACGACGACGACGAGGGCCAGGATCAGCACCGTGACGTCCAGCCCCGGCTGGGCGCCGTAGATGGGCGCACCGAGCACCCCGGCGAGCACGGCGAGCACCGACCCGAGGCCGAACACCGCGGCCTTGACGAGGCGCTCGTCCACCCCGACCGCCGAGACCATGTCCCGGTCGGCGACGGTGGCGCGCACCAGCAGGCCGAGCCGGGTGCGCTCCACGACGACGTAGACCGCCAGCGCGAGCACCGCGCCGACGCCGATGAGCGCGAGCCGGTACACCGGGTAGACGACGCCGAGCACGGTGGTGCTGCCGTTCAGGCCGGGCGGGGCCGCGACGGACTGCGGGTCGTTGCCGAACAGCAGCGACAGCAGCTCGGCCAGCACCAGCGCGACACCGAGGGTGAGCAGGGCCTGATCCAGGTGCGAGCGCCGGGAGAGCGGTTCGGTCAGCGCCTGGAGCGCCCCGCCCGCCAGCAGCCCGACCACGACGGCGAGCGCCACCGCGGTGCCGAACCCCGCCCAGCTCGGATCCCGTCCCACGAGCAGGTAGCCCAGGTACGCGCCAGCCAGGAAAAGGGCCCCGTGGGCGAGGTTGAGCACGTCCATCATGCCGAACACCAGTGACAGCCCGACGGCCAGGATGAACAGCATCGAGCCGATGGCCAGCCCGTTGAGGACGCTGACCAGGTTGGCGTCGAACCAGGCCGGCACCGTCAGAACAGGTTGGGCTGGGCGAACACGCCCAGATCGGCGACGACGGCGTTGACCAGCTCGCCGCCCTGCTGGCGCACCTCGCGCTGGTAGTAGGTCTGCCGCGGGTTGTGCCCCTCGAACGTCCACGACCCGCGCGGGCTGTCCTCGATCGGGCCGATGCCGTCCAGGGCCTGCGACAGCGCCGCACCGCTGACGTCCTGGGCCTGCTGCGCGGCACGGTCGAGCACCAGCGCCGCATCGTAGGTCTGCACCGAGTACACCGTCGGCGCGGCGTCGTACGCGTCGCGGTAGGCCTGCACGAACTCCTGGTTGGCGGGGTTGTCCAGCTCGGAGGTGTAGTGCAGCGAGGTCTGCACGCCGGTCGCGGCCGGACCGATCGCGGGCAGGATGGTGGGGTCGGTCAGGAAGCCCGAGCCGTACAGCGGGATGTCCTGCTTGAGGCCGAACGACTCGTACTGCTGCGCGAAGTTGATCGCGGCCCCGCCCGCGTAGAAGCAGAACGTCCCCCCGGCCCCGGAGGACCGGATGCCCGACAGGAACGGCGCGAAGTCCTGGGTGTCCGGGAACGGGGTGAACGCCTCGCCCGCGATCGTGCCGCCCGCGGCCTCGAACGACTCCCGGAATCCCGCCATGGCCTCCTGGCCCGCGGCATAGTCCGCGGCGATGAGGTAGACGGGCCCGGTGCCCTGCTGCGCCAGGTACTCGCCCATCGCGAAGCTGACCTGGGCGTTGGCGAACGAGGTGCGCCACACCAGCGGCGGTGCATCGGGACCGGTGAGCGCCCCGGCACCGGCGTTCGCGATCACGAGCAGCTTGCCCGCCTCGGTGATCATGGGCGCCGCGCCCAGCGCGACGGCGGAGCTGACGATGCCGACGACCACATCGGCCTGCTCGGCCTGCAGCACGCGCTGCACCGCCGCGACGCCGGTGCCCGGGGTCTCGCCCTCATCGGCGGTCACGGTGGTGGCCTGGCGTCCACCGAGCATCCCGCCGTGCTGGTTGAGGTAGAGGTCCCAGCCGCGCTGCATGTCGGTACCCAGGGAGG
>JAKDLE010000689.1 GCA_030453005.1 Pseudonocardia sp.
CCGCGCCAGCGGCAGCAGGTGCAGGCCGACGACGATCGTCACCCACGGCAGCGGGGGGAGACCCAGCGTGTTGAGCACCTGCGCCCCGACCACGATCGCCACCACCTCGCCGAGTACGACGAGCCAGTAGCGGCGGCCGAAGTCCGGCCGCTCGCCGGGGCCCTGCGCCCCGCGCCCGCGGAACACCAGCAGCATCAGCACGACGAACGCCACCACGCCCGCGATCTGCAGCACCGGCCCGACCGGCGTACCCAGTGCCCCCGCGTTGACCAGCACGTACACCAGCCCGAAGCCGCCACCGATGATCGATCCCACGTTCACGGGATCAGCATGGCGAACGGGCCGGGCCGCCGGGAAGGCACAGATGTCACGCCTACAGGTGCGCGGGCAGCCCGGCCAGCCGGTCGACGGCCTCGGTGAGCACCTCGTCGCGCTTGCAGAACGCGAACCGCACCAGGGTGCGACCCAGCTCGGGGTCGGCGCAGAACCCCGACACCGGCACCGCCGCCACGCCGACCAGCTCGGGCAGCCGCCAACACAGGTCCACCCCGTCGGTGACGCCCAGCGGCGCGGCGTCGGTGATCACGAAGTACGTGCCCGCCGACGGGTACACCGTGAGCCCGGCGGCACCGAGCCCGACGGAGAGCAGGTCGCGCTTGCGCTGCAGCCCGGCGGCGAGGTCGGTGAAGAACGCGTCGGGCAGCGCGAGCGCGGCGGCGATCGCCGGCTGGAACGGCGCCCCGCTGACGTAGCTCAGGTACTGCTTGGCGGCCCGCACCGCGGCCACCAGTTCGGGCGGCCCGTGCACCCAACCGACCTTCCACCCGGTCACCGAGAACGTCTTGCCCGCCGAGGAGATCGTCAGCGTCCGCTCGGCCATACCCGGGAGCGTCGCCACGGGGATGTGCGCGGGGCCGCCGGGAGCGTCGGAGAAGACCATGTGCTCGTAGACCTCGTCGGACACGACGACCGCGTCGTGCTCCGCGGCCAGCTCCCCGATCCGCGTCAGCTGGGCGGCGGTGAACACCGCGCCGGTGGGGTTGTGCGGGCTGTTCACGAGCACGACCCGGGTGCGCGGGGAGAAGGCTGCGCGCAGCTCGTCGGCGTCGAACCCGAAGGTCGGCGGGCGCAGAGGAGTCGGGCGCAGCGGCACCGCCCGCAGCGTGGCCCCGGCCAGCGCGACCGTCGCGGCGTAGGAGTCGTAGTACGGCTGGAACGTCACGACCTCGTCGCCGGGCTCGCACAGCGCGAGCACCGCGGCCGCGATCGCCTCGGTGGCGCCGGTGGTGACCAGCACGTGCTCCGGGTCGACGGAGAGCCCGTGGAACCGGCTCTGGTGCTCCGCCACCGCGGCACGCAGCGCGGGCACCCCCGGCCCGGGTGGGTACTGGTTGACCCCGCCGGTGATGTTCGCGGCGGCGTCGGCGAGCAGCGAGGGCGGGCCGTCGGTGTCGGGGAAGCCCTGTCCGAGGTTGATCGCTCCCGTGCGCAGGGCCAGCGCCGACATCTCCGCGAAGATCGTCGACGTGAACGGGCGCATCCGTTCCACCAGCATGGGTGCACGGTAGCCGGACGGGTGCACTATGACCGGCGTCACACTCGTCGGACAACGGGAACAACACGCCCGACCCCGCCGCTTGAGCGGTCAGTGACCCTCACTCCCGATCGTGTCGAGCAGTCGACCGCTCCAGATCGCGGCCAGCGGCTCCGCTTGATCGTCATCCTCGGTTCGATCATCGCGCTCGGCCCCCTGACGATCGACCTGTACCTCCCCGCCCTTCCCACGATCACCACCGAGTTGATGACGACCGAGGCGGTCGTGCAGCTCACGCTCACCGGCACGCTCCTCGGGCTCGCGTTCGGGCAGCTCATCGTCGGCCCGCTGTCCGACGCACTCGGCCGCAGACGCCCGTTGATCGCGGGTATCGCGCTGCACGTCGTCGCGTCGCTGCTGTGCGTGGTCGCCCCGAACATCGCGGTGCTCGGCGGGCTCCGCGTGCTGCAGGGCATGGGCGCCGCCGCGGGCTCCGTCATCGCGCTGGCCGTCGTGCGCGACCTCTACACCGGCCGTGCAGCCGGTGTGCTGTTCTCCCGGTTGATCCTGGTGATGGGCACGGCACCCGTCATCGCCCCGACCCTCGGGGGCGAGCTGCTGCGCTACACGTCCTGGCGCGGGGTGTTCGCCGCACTCGCGGTCTTCGGCCTGATCCTGATCCCGGTGGCGTTCCTGGGTCTGCGCGAGACGCTGCCGCCCACGCGTCGTCGTACCGCCGGTGTGCGCGGAACGCTGCGCGACTACGGCTCGCTGTTCGGTGACCGCACGTTCGTCGGGCTGATCATTGTCGCCGGGCTCGCGATGTCGGCGCTGCTCGCCTACGTCTCGGGGTCGTCGTTCGTGTTCCAGGGCCAGTACGGGCTCGACCAGCAGCAGTTCGGCCTGGTGTTCGGCTCCGGGGCGATCTGGCTGATCGCGGCCACCCAGGCCAACCCGGTGCTGTTGCGCTGGTTCGACCCCCGCCAGGTCCTCAC
>JAKDLE010000690.1 GCA_030453005.1 Pseudonocardia sp.
ACCAGGGCTACTGGCCGGACGGTGTCTACACCGCGCCGACCTACGCGTCGCCGACCCGCGGTGCGCGGCCGGGCAGCCGCAGGGCCAGCAACGCGCCGCCGGTCGAAGCGCGCCCGGCCCACACGGCCCCGCCGTGCCGCATCGCCACCTGCCGCACGATCGCCAGCCCGAGCCCGGAGCCGGGCATGGGGCGGGCCTGGTCGGCGCGGTAGAAGCGGTCGAACACGCGCGGCAGGTCCTGCTCGGCGATGCCCGGACCCTCGTCGGCCACCTCCAGCACGATCGACCAGTCGTCCAGCGGCCGCATCCGCACCCGCACCGTGGCCCCGGTGGGGCTCCATTTCGCGGCGTTGTCGAGCAGGTTGAGCACCGCACGTTCCAGCGCAGTGGAGTCGCCCATCAGCGTCCAGGGCACGAGCTCGGCGTCGAACTCCACCTCGGCCGCACGCCGCCGGACGCGCTCCAGCGCCTGCGACACCACGTCGGGCAGCTCCACCGGCTCGTGCACCACGAGCGGTACGTCGTCGCGGGCCAGCTCGACGAGGTCGCCGACGAGGGTGGAGAGCTCCTCCACCTGGGCGTGCACGTCGGTGAGGAGCTCCGCGCGGTCGGAGTCGGGCAGCGTCGGCGCACCGGGACGGCTCGCGGCGGCGAGCAGCTCCAGGTTGGTGCGCATCGACGTCAGCGGCGTGCGCAGCTCGTGTCCGGCGTCGGCGACGAGGCGCCGCTGCTGTTCCTGTGAGGCGGCGAGCGTGCCGAGCATGTCGTTGAAGCTGATCGTGAGCCGGGCGAGCTCGTCGGCGCCGTCGACGGGGATCGGCCGCAGGTCCCCGGTGGCGGCCACCCGTTCCGTCGCCGACGTCAGCCGCTGCACGGGCCGCAGGCCCGCGCGCGCCACCGCGATCCCGGCCAGTCCGGCCGCCGCCACCCCCAGCCCGCCGACGACGGGCAGCGCGAACGCGAGCCCGGTGAGCACCTGCCGGGTCGGGGCCAGCCGCTGGGCGATCACCAGCGCGCGACCCGGTCCGGCCTCCACCGCGACCACCCGGTACGGGTCGCGACCGACCGTGGCCGAGCGCACCGACGACGGCTCCACCCCCTGCGCGACCTTCAGCTCCGGCAGGCCGATCGGCGGAGCGGATGCCGCCCCCTCCGCCGACTGCGCGGTGCCGCTCGCCGTCACCAGCGCGATCCGGATGTCCCCGGCGCCGAGCACCGCGGGCGGGATGGACGCCAGCTGCAGCGGGTTCGCGAGGTCGCTCTGTGCGGCGGCGACGGCACGCTGGTACAGGTTCGAGTCCAGCGTCGCCAGGATGCTGGTGCGGACGGTCACGAACGCCGCCAGCGACACCAGCACCACCGCCAGCGCCGCCGCCAGCGCGGCCAGGATGCCGATGCGGGAGCGCAGCGAGAACCGGTCCAGCATCTCGATCCGGGGGGTGGAGCCGTCGGGCCTGCTCACGGCGGGCTGTCGCGCAGCACGTAGCCGACGCCACGCACGGTGTGGATCAGCCGTGGCTCGCCCTCGGCCTCGGTCTTGCGTCGCAGGTATCCGATGTAGACCTCCAGCGCGTTGCCGGTGGTCGGGAAGTCGTAGCCCCACACCTGTTCGAGGATCTGGCTTCGCGAGAGCACCCGTCGCGGGTTCGTCAGCAGCAGCTCCAACAGCGAGAACTCGGTGCGGGTGAGGCTGATCGCCCGACCGCCGCGGCGCACGTCGCGGGTGTCGGGGTCGAGCGAGAGGTCGCCGAACTCCAACACCGCGCTCTGCCCGGCCGCGGCCGCGATCTCGTCCGGGGTGCGGCGGCGCAGCAGGGCCCGCAGCCGGGCGAGCAGCTCCTCCAGGGCGAACGGCTTCGGCAGGTAGTCGTCGGCCCCCGCGTCGAGCCCCGACACCCGGTCGGACACCGCGTCCCGCGCGGTCAGCACGAGGATCGGCAGTGCGTCCCCGGCGCTGCGCAGCCTGCGGCACACCTCCAGGCCGTCGACGCGTGGCATCATCACGTCGAGCACCATCGCGTCCGGGCGCTGCTTGAGCATCGCGTCGAGCGCGGCCTGGCCGTCCTCCGCGAGCTCCACCTGGTAGCCGTTGAACGCCAGTGACCGGCGCAACGAGTCCCGCACGGCTCGATCGTCGTCGACCACGAGTATGCGCATGCCGACCAGTGTGGACGCCGGGTCTGAGACGCTGCTGAGAGCGCCCTGTGCCTCCCCGGCGGGTCCGCAGGCCCCCGTCACCGCGTCGGGAAGCTCGCCAGGTAGTTCGCGGCCATGTCGGCGTCACCGTGCCCGGCGTCGGCGGCGCGGTGGTAGCGGGCCGCCGCCCCCTCGGCGACGTCGACCCGCACGCCTGCCGCGCTCGCGGCGGCGACGATGAGGTCGGCGTCCTTGGCGGCGTTGGCCACCGAGAAGTTCGGCGTCCAGTCCCGCGCCCGGATCGCGGCCGCCTTCGCCTGCAGGTAGGGCAGGTCCAGCGGGCCGCCGCCGACGGCGTCGCGGAACGCCTGCGGGGCGCCCCCG
>JAKDLE010000691.1 GCA_030453005.1 Pseudonocardia sp.
TGCGCGAGCCCGTCGAGGCCCGCGTTGGCGGCGGCGTAGACGGCCTGCCCGCCGCTGCCCCACGTGCCCGCGCTGGAGGAGACGAGCACGAACGCGTCGAGGGGACGGTCACCGAGCTGGGCGTCGAGGTGTTCCGCACCGCGCAGCTTCGCGGCGGCGACGTCCTCGGCGTGCTCGAGTGTCGTGTCGGGGACGGGGGTGGACTGGCTGATCCCGGCCGCGTGCACGACCGCAGTGAGCGGCGCCTCGGCGGGGACCGCAGCGAGGGCGGCAGCCACCCCGTCGGCGGAGGACACGTCGGCGGCCACTGCGGCGACCGTGGTCCCCGGCCCGCCGAGTGCGACCAGCTCCGCGCATAGCTCGTCGACGCCCGGGGCGGCCGGCCCGCGGCGACCGACCAGCAGCAGGTGCAGCGGCTCGGTCCCGGCCCGTGCGGCGACGGCCCTGGCCACCCTGGCCCCGACCCCGCCGGTGCCGCCGGTGACGAGCACGGTGCCCGCCGGAGCCCAGCGCGTCGCCCGGGTCCGGTCATCCCGGTCGGTCGGCGAGGGCAGGACGGGCCCGGAGCGGAGCCTGCGGGCGGTGACCGCGTCGCCGCGGACGGGGTGATGATGCGCCGCGCCCGCCCCGACGAGCACGTCCGGGGCCCGCTCCCATTCGGCGGGATCGGGAACGGCCGGAAGATCGACCAGGCCGCCCCAGCGGCCGGGGAACTCCAACGCCAGTGTCCGGCCCATCCCGGCGACGGCGGCGTGTCGGGGATCGGAGGCGGCGGCGCGAGTCACCGCCCACACCGGAGCGTCGACGCCCGCCGACTCCAGCGCGGGCAGCAGGGTGAGCAGCTGCGCGGGCTGCAGCGGCAGGCCCGGACGGCCCTCGACGGTCGCATCGCCCGTCGACGGGACGTACAACACCCCCGTGGGCCGACCACCGCCGAGGGAGTCGAGCGCCGCCGCGACGGCGGCGGAGGGAAAGCCGGCCGGCACGACCGCGGCCTGCCCGCCTCTGACCCCCAGCGCCGCGACCGCGGCCGCGGTGGCGACCTCGTCGTCGCCGACGACGAGCCACGCACCGGACGCGGACGCCACCGGGACCGGCACCGGCTCGAACGCGACGTGGTGATGCCAGGCCCCGACGGCATGGTGGGCGCGCGTGCGGCGGTGATAGGCCGCCAGCGGCGGCGCGACCGCCTCCAGCGCGCCCACCTGGGCGCCCGACAGCGGCGCGAGATCGGTGGCGAGCCGGTCCAGGTCGCCGTCCTCGACGGCCTTCCAGAACCGCTCATGCAGGTCGGAACCGATGTCCTGCACCGCCGCCGGGGTGACGTCGAGCCAGAACCGGCGGTGGTCGAAGCCGTAGGTGGGCAGCTCGGTGGCGATCCGGGTGTAGGCGGACCGGTCACCGGGCGCCGGGATCAGGACCGACCATTCGACGGGAGCGCCCGCCGCCCACGCCGAAGCCAGCGCCGCGACCAGCGCGGCCCGGTCGTCGGCGCCGCGGCGCAGCGTGCCGTGGACCGCGACCTCCCCCGCGGGTCCGGTGCCGGCCAGTGCCGCGGCGAGGACGTCGCCTGCCGGGGTGGTGAGCACCGGGTGCGGGGAGACCTCGCAGAAGTGCCGGTGCCCCGCGACCGCCAGCGCGCCGATCGCCTCGGCGAAGCCTACCGGCTCGCGGAGGTTGGCGAACCAGTACTGCGCGTCGGCCGCGGTCCCGTCCATCCACGCGCCGCGCACCGTCGAGTACCACGGCACGGTCGTGGCGGCCGGGGTGATCGCGGCGAGCTCGGCGCACAGCGGTTCGCGCAGCGCGTCGACGAGCCCGGAGTGGGCCGCGTAGTCGACCGCGATCCGACGGGCCGGCACACCCGCCGCTTCGGCGGCGCCGACCAGCGCCTGCACCGCGTCGACGGGACCGGAGATCACGGTCTCGGTCGGGCTGTTGCGGGCTGCGACGCACAGCTCGGCGCTGGTCGCGGCGCACAGCTCGGCCGTCCGTCCGGCGTCGGCGGACACCACGCCCATGGTTCCGTCCAGCGTCGCGGCGAGACGAGCGCGGGTAGCCACAACGCGGGCCCCGTCGGCGAGGGAGAGCACGCCCGCGACACAGGCGGCCGCGACCTCGCCCTGGGAGTGCCCGACGACCGCGGCGGGATGCACGCCGGCGGCCCGCCAGGTCGCCGCCAGCGCCACCATCGTCGCCCACAGGACGGGCTGCACGACATCGGTCCGCGCGGTCCAGGTCCCCGACCCGTCGCGCAGGGCAGCCGTCGCGCTGATCTCGACGTGCGGGACCAGTGCCGCGTCGGCCTCGGCCAGCGCGGCCGCGAACACCGGCGCGGTGTCCAGCAACCTCGCGGCCATCCCGATCCACTGCCCGCCCTGCCCGGAGAACATCCACACCGGCCCCGGGCCGCCGACGGTGTGTCCCGCCACGGCGCCGCCGTCCGCGTCCGGGCGCGGCAGGCCGGCGTCGCCGGCCAGCAGGTGCAGGTGTGCGGCCAGCTCGGCCGGCCCGCTGC
>JAKDLE010000050.1 GCA_030453005.1 Pseudonocardia sp.
ATGGCAGGCGACGCAATGGCACCGCCGGTCATAGGCGTGGCTGGCGCGGCGGCGCGGCGATCGGCGGGGGAGCGGAGCACCGGTTGCGAGCGCCGGAATCCGAGGACGGATGCCGGGTTGACCCGGTACCCTGACCGGCGCGCCGGGTCGCCGTGGGCGGGGCGGGGCCCGCGGGCCGCGACACCGCCTGGTCCGGGGCGCCGCACATCAGACGCCCGCCTTCTGGCCCGTGCCGAGCTCGATCGGCACGCCGATGAGCGAGCCGTACTCGGTCCAGCTGCCGTCGTAGTTCTTGACGTCGTCGTACCCGAGCAGCTCGTGCAGCACGACCCACGTGTGGCTGGAGCGCTCGCCGATGCGGCAGTAGGCGATCGTGGCCTTGCCCTGCTCGTAGCCCTCGGCCTCGTACAGCGTGGCCAGGTCCTCGTCGGAGCGGAACGTGCCGTCCTCGTTGGCCGCCTTGCTCCACGGGATGTTGATCGCCGACGGGATGTGGCCGGGTCGCTGCGACTGCTCCTGCGGCAGGTGCGCGGGCGCGAGGATCTTGCCGGAGAACTCGTCCGGCGAGCGGACGTCGACCAGGTTCTTGGTGCCGATCGCGTCGACGGTCTCGTCGCGGAAGGCGCGGATCGAGTTGTCGGCGTCCTTGGCGACGTAGGTGGTGGCCGGGCGCTCGACCACGTCGGTGGTGAGGGCGCGGCCGTCGAGCTCCCACTTCTTGCGTCCGCCGTCGAGCAGCTTCACGGATGCGTGCCCGTAGAGCGTGAACTCCCAGTACGCGTAGGCGGCGAACCAGTTGTTGTTGCCGCCGTAGAGCACGACGGTGTCGTCCTCGGCCACGCCCTTCGCCGAGAGCAGCTCGGAGAACTGCTCCTTGGTGGGGATGTCGCGGCGGACCCGGTCCTGGAGCTCAGTGGTCCAGTTGATCTTGACAGCGCCGGCCAGGTGGCCGCCGTCGTAGGCGGTGGTGTCCTCGTCGACCTCGAGGAACACGACGCCGTCGGTTCCCAGGTTCTGTTCGGCCCACTCGGCGGTGACGAGGACGTCCTCGCGACTCATGCGGTTACTCCCTGCTGATGGTTGTGAGGGCTGATGGTTGTGGATCAGGCGGCCGACGACGGCGGGCACCGGGGTGGTCAGGGGCCGCGCCGGGCGGACAGCCCTGCCCCCCGCGTGCTGCAGCGGTCGGGGTCAGGCCCACGCGAGACGCTCAGGAGGTGCGACAGAGGCAGCTGCCGAGGCGGCACAGGTCTACTGTGCGACGTCGGGTCAGCGGCCAGAACACGCTGCCGAGCGTAGCCGAGTATCCCGCTCAGCGGGAGCGTGATCCCGCTGACCGGACCCGGTCGGGAAAGACGGAGGGTCAGCCCGGGGTCGCGGCCGAGGCCGCGGTGCCGAGCACCAGGTCGGTGGTGCTGCCGCTGATCTCCAGGACTCCGTCGCGCGCGCGCAGCTCGGTCGGGGTGACCTCGAGGGGCAGCGAACCGGGATCGACCTCGACGGTGAACCGGTCGCGCACCGCGTCCTGCACCACCTCCGGCAGCGGTTCGGCGTCGGCTCCGAGGCGGATGTCGCGCGGCACGATCCGCACCACGTCGCCGTCGAGCTCCAGGGACACCAGCACCGACACCACGGTGTCCGTGCCGAGCAGCGAGGTGGTGCCCACCAGCCGGGCGACGTTGTCGGGGTCGAGGGCGCCCAGGGAGTCGTCGCCCCCGTCCTCCACGGCGCGGGCGAGCGCCTCGGCGTCGACGGTCTCGATCCGCAGGTCCTCGACGCTGCCGCCGAGCAGCCGCTCGATGTCGTCGGCGCCGATGCGCACGGTGCCCTCGGCCTCCTCGACCCTCAGCGACGTGGGCCCGGACCCGAGCACCTCCGAGAGCGGCGCGTGAACGCCGCGGAGCTGGGCGACCACCTCGACCTCCTGCAGCTCTCCGACCTGGAGACGGTCCGCGGAGACGTCGATGCTGGAGTAGGTGCCTGCGATGGCCTGGGTGATGAACGGGAAACCGTTGATCCGCACGTCGGGGTCGTCGGGCAGGCCGAGCTGCTCGCGCATCTGCCGCGCCACTGCGGACTCGGCGAGCGCGGCGGCCCCGAAGTCGGCGACGACGAGCAGCCCGACGAACACGAGCAACCCGACGATGAGGCGCTTCATCCGACCTCCGAGGACGACCTGGTGAGCGTCCGACGGTAGAGCGACGCCCCGTCCGGGCCTGCGCCGGGCCTGCCCTGAGCGCGTGACCTGCGCCGCGGACGGTAGGAGGGGCCCGTTCGTCGGGCTATCCTCGTGCCGTCTGCGAGCCCCGGCGAACCGTGCGCCCGGCGAGGAGGACCACGTGGAGATCCTTCTGCTGACGGCCGACCCCGACCCCGGGTCGGTGCTGCCTGCGCTGGCGTTGTTGCCGCACCGGGTGCGCACCGCCGCGCCCGAGGTGGCCGCGCTGCTCGACGCAGGCCCGCGCGACGCGGTGCTCGTCGACGCGCGCTCGGATCTGGTGGCCGCACGCAGCCTGTGCAGGCTGCTGGGCAGCACCGGAACCGACGTACCGGTGGTCGCGGTGCTCACCGAGGGCGGGCTCGTGGCGCTGTCGGGCGAGTGGGCCGTCGACGAGATCCTGCTGCCCACCACCGGTCCGGCCGAGGTCGACGCCCGCCTGCGGCTGCTCAAGGCCCGCCCCGGGGCCGGCGCGGGTGCGGGCGGTGATGCGCTCGTGCTCGGCGAGCTGGTGATCGACGAGGCCACGTACTCGGCGCGGCTGCGCGGGCGCCTGCTGGAGCTCACCTACAAGGAGTTCGAGCTGCTCAAGTACCTCGCCCAGCACGCGGGCCGGGTGTTCACCCGGGCGCAGCTGCTGCAGGAGGTCTGGGGCTACGACTTCTTCGGCGGCACCCGCACGGTCGACGTCCACGTGCGGCGGCTGCGCGCGAAGCTGGGGATCGAGCACGAGCAGATGATCGGCACGGTGCGCAACGTCGGCTACAAGTTCGTGCGTCCCGGTCGCAGCGCGCTGGGCTCGCGGGCGGTCTCCGGGACCGACTCCGAGGACGAGAACTCCGACGTGCACCACCGGGTCGGCGGCCGGGCGTAGCCTCGAAGCGTGATCGAACTGTCGTGGCAGGCCGGGCTCGACGAATCCGGTGGCGCGGAGGTCCGGGCGCTCGCCTCGGCGGCCGCGGAGGCCGACGGGAGCGCCCCGCTCTCCGACGAGGTGCTGCTGCACCTGCGGGCCGACGACACGGCCCACCTGATGGCCCGCAGCGGCGGCGACCTCGTCGGCTTCGCTCATCTCGACGCGGCCGGAGGCGGCGAGCTGGTCGTGCACCCGGCCCACCGGCGCGCCGGGCTCGGCACCCGCCTCGCGGGGGCCGTACTCGAGCGCGCGGCGTCCGTGCGGCTTGGGGCGTCCGTGCGGCTCTGGGCGCACGGCGAGCACCCGGGGGCGGTCGCGATCGCCCACCGGCTCGGCTTCACGCGGGTGCGGGAGCTGTGGCAGATGCACCTCGACATGCCGGATGCGCCGCCCGCGGCGGCACCGCCCGACGGGGTGCGGCTGCGGCCGTTCGTGGTGGGCGTCGACGAGGCGGAGTTCCTGCGCGTCAACAACGCCGCGTTCGACTGGCATCCCGAGCAGGGCGGCTGGAGCGTCGAGCAGGTACGGCTGCGGCAGGCCGAGCCGTGGTTCGACGCCGAGGGGTTCCTGCTCGCCGTGGACGCCGGGGACAGGCTCCTGGGCTACCACTGGACGAAGGTGCACACCGAGCCCGAGCGGATCGGGGAGGTCTACGTGCTGGGTGTCGACCCGTCCGCACAGGGCATGGGGCTGGGTGCGGTGCTCACGGTCGCGGGGCTGCGACACCTGCACGCACGGGGTCTGCGGCAGGTCCTGTTGTACGTCGAGTCCGACAACGAGGCGGCCGTGCGGGTGTACCGCAAGCTGGGTTTCACGCTCCGGCACACCGACGTCCTGTTCGCCCGCGCCGCCATCGCGTGAGCTCTTCCGAGGTGTCCTGCCTCACGCCGGGTGGTGTGTTCATGCTGCGTTTACCTGATCGGGGGAGCGCGTCCACCGTCGCTACCTAGCGTCTTCTGTGAGCGGCCGCCCCGAGCCGCATGACAGTCCCGACGGAGGATCACAGGTGAAGATCGTGCAGCACGGTAGCCGTGCTCGAATCGCCGCGGTTGGGCTCGCCACCACCGGTGCCTTGCTGCTCGCGGGATGCGGCGCGGCCAACGAGTCCTCCGCCCCCCCGGGCGGAGGTTCGGCAGGCGGCGGGGGCGAGCTCGCCGGGCAGATCGCCGGTGCGGGCTCCAGCGCGCAGGGTGCGGCGATGCAGGCGTGGATCGCGGGTTTCACCGAGGTGGCGCCCGGCGTGACCGTCGCCTACGACCCGATCGGCTCCGGCGGCGGTCGCGAGCAGTTCATCGCGGGCGGCTCGGACTTCGGCGGCACCGACGCCTACCTCGACGAGGAGGAGTACGCGGCGGCGCTGGAGCGCTGCGGCGGCGAGGACTCGGTGGTCGAGGTCCCGCTCTACATCTCGCCGATCGCGATCGCCTACAACCTCGAGGGCGTCGAGCAGCTCAACCTCTCGCCGCAGGCGCTCGCAGGCATCTTCACGCAGCAGATCACGAACTGGAACGACCCGGCCATCGCCGCGACCAACCCCGGCGTCGAGCTGCCCGACCTGCCCATCACCCCGGTGAACCGCTCGGACGAGTCGGGCACCACCGAGAACTTCCAGGAGTACCTCGCGGCGGTCGCCCCCGACGTCTGGACCTACGAGGTCAGCGGCAACTGGCCGATCCCGGGCGGCGCCGCCGCACAGGGCACCTCGGGCGTCGTCGGCGCCATCGGTGCGGGCAACGGCACGATCGGCTACGCCGACGCCAGCCAGGTGGGCGACCTCCGCGTCGCGAGCATCGGGGTCGGCGGCGAGTTCGTACAGCCGACGCCCGAGGCCGCGTCCACCGTCGTGCAGAACTCGACCCGAGTCGAGGGCCGTGGCAGCCACAGCTTCGCCTACGACCTGGCCCGCGACACCACCGAGTCGGGCGCGTACCCGATCGTGCTGGTGTCCTACAACCTGGCGTGCACCACCTACGACGACCCGGCGGTCGGCGAGGCCGTCCGCGCCTTCTTCACCTACGTCGCCAGTGACGCGGGCCAGCAGGTGGCCGCTGAGAACGCCGGATCCGCCCCGCTGTCCGACGAGCTGCAGGAGATGTTCCAGCCCGCCATCGACGCCATCGGCACCGGCGGCGCGAGCTGAGCAGCACGTCACGTAGCGAGCTACCTCGCCCACCGTCGGAAGGGACGACGTGAACACCAGTACCGCTGCGCCGAAGACCACGACCAGCGCGACCAGGCCCATCCGACGGCCGGGCGACCGGATCTTCGCCGGTGCCGCGGCCGGTGCCGGGGTCCTCATCCTGGTCATCCTCGCCGGGGTGGCGGTGTTCCTGCTGGTGCAGGCGTACCCGGCGCTGGTCGCGGCGCCGGAGGAGCTGCCGACCCCGAGCGCAGGCGGCGAGGGCTTCGTCGCCTACGTCTGGCCGCTCCTGTTCGGCACGCTGCTCTCCGCCACGCTGGCGCTGCTGGTCGCCACACCGCTGGCCGTGTGCGTCGCGTTGTTCATCAGCCACTACGCGCCGCGCAAGCTGTCCCAGGGCCTGGGGTACCTGGTCGACCTGCTCGCCGCGGTGCCCAGCATCATCTTCGGGCTGTGGGGCCTCGCGGTGCTCGCGCCGCTGACGGTGCCCCCCACCCGGTGGCTGGAGGACAACCTGGGGTTCATCCCGCTCTTCGCGGGCCCGGCCTCGGCGATCGGGCGCACCATGCTGGTCGCCGCGCTGGTACTGGCGGTGATGATCCTCCCGATCGTCACCGCGGTGGCCCGCGAGGTCTTCCTCCAGACGCCGCTGCTGCACCAGGAGGCCGCCCTCGCGCTCGGCGCGACCCGCTGGGAGATGGTCCAGCTGGCGGTGCTGCCCTTCGGGCGCTCCGGGATCATCAGCGGCGCGATGCTGGGCCTCGGCCGGGCGCTGGGCGAGACGATGGCCATCACCATCGTGCTGTCGGTCTCCGGTGGCGTCACCTTCAACCTGATCAGCGACGGCAACCCGGCGACGATCGCGGCGAACATCGCGCTGGAGTTCCCGGAGTCCACCGGGCTCGACGTCAACACGCTGATCGCCACGGGGCTCGTCCTGTTCGCGGTCACGCTGATCGTGAACCTGCTCGCCCGGTACGTGATCAACCGTCGGCGCGACTTCTCGGGAGCGAACTGATGACCACCACCGCACCCCGCTCCGCGGAACGAGCGGTCGACACCCCGCTCACGACAGTGCCGCGGGTCGGGGGCGTGCTGCCGCGATGGGGCACCTGGGCCGTGCTGGCGGCGGCCGCCGCACTCGTCGGCGGCCTGCTGGCGCTCGTGGGGTTCAGCATCAGCCTGTTCATCCTGGCGACGGCGCTGCTGTTCGGGGTCGCCGTGTACCTCTGGTCGCGGGTGATCGAGGGCCGCAGGCGCGCGAAGGACCGGCTGGTCACGATCACCGTGACGGGGGCGTTCCTGCTGGCACTCGCACCACTGGTCTCGGTGGTCGTGACGGTGCTGCTCAAGGGCCTCGAGCGGTTCGACCCCATGTTCTTCACCTACTCCATGTCGGGCATCCTCGGCCCGGGTGGCGGTGCCTACCACGCGATCATGGGGACGTTGATCATCACGGGGCTGGCCGCCGTCATGTCCATCCCGATCGGCCTGCTCGCGGCGATCTACCTGGTGGAGTACGGCCGCGGCAGGCTGGCGCGTGCGATCACGTTCTTCGTCGACGTGATGACCGGCATCCCCTCGATCGTCGCCGGTCTGTTCGCCGTCGCGCTGTTCGCGCTGTTCGTCGGCCCGGGTGCCCGGCTGGGCATCATGGGGGCGATCGCGCTGAGCGTGCTGATGGTCCCGGTCGTGGTCCGCGCCACCGAGGAGATGCTCAAGATCGTGCCGAACGAGCTGCGCGAGGCGTCCTACGCGCTCGGGGTGTCCAAGTGGCGCACCATCGTCAAGGTGGTGCTGCCGACGGCGGTGGCCGGGATCGCCGCCGGCATCACGTTGGCCATCGCCCGGGTGATCGGGGAGACCGCGCCACTGCTCATCACGGTCGGCTTGACCACCGCGGTCAACCTGAACCCGTTCGCGGGCCGGATGGCGACGCTGCCCGTGTTCTCCTACTACTCCTACGCCTCGCCCGGGATCCCGCGCGAGGCGTTCGTCGACCGGGCGTGGACGGCGGCCCTGGTATTGATCATCATCGTGCTGGGCCTCAACCTCATCGCCCGGCTCATCGCGCGAGTGTTCGCGCCGAAGACCAGATAGGACCTCATCGTGGCCAGCAGCATCCAAGCCACCGACCTCGACATCTACTACGGCAGCTTCCTGGCCGTGCACGACGTCACCATGACGATCAAGCCGCAGACCGTCACAGCGCTGATCGGGCCGTCCGGCTGTGGGAAGTCGACGTTCCTGCGCGCGATGAACCGGATGCACGAGGTCATCCCGGGCGCCCGGGTGGAGGGGAAGCTCGAGCTCGACGGAACCGACCTCTACGGACCCGGCATCGACCCCGTCACCGTGCGTCGGCAGATCGGCATGGTCTTCCAGCGCCCGAACCCGTTCCCGACGATGTCGATCTACGAGAACGTGGCGGCCGGGCTGCGGCTCAACAGCACCAGGATCGCCAAGGGCGACATGGACGTACTGGTGGAGCGCTCGCTGCGCGCGGCCAACCTGTGGGAGGAGGTCAAGGATCGTCTCGGCAAGCCCGGGGCCGGGATGTCGGGTGGGCAGCAGCAGCGCCTGTGCATCGCCCGCGCCATCGCGGTGCGCCCCGACGTGCTGCTCATGGACGAACCGTGCTCGGCGCTGGACCCGATCTCCACTCTGGCGATCGAGGATCTGATCAACGAGCTGAAGAACGAGTACACCATCGTCATCGTGACGCACAACATGCAGCAGGCGGCACGGGTCAGCGACGTGACCGGGTTCTTCAACATCGAGGGCACCGGCAAGCCCGGCAAGCTCGTGGAGATGGACGAGACCAAGAGGATGTTCTCGCAGCCGCGGGAGAAGGCCACCGAGGACTACGTCTCCGGCCGGTTCGGGTAGACGTTGCGCTCTGGTTCGATACCGACGAAGATAGACGGATGTCGAACCAAGAGGCCTGTGTGCCGGCGGTGTCGCGCCCCCCGGTACTCGACGAGGCCACGGCCACCGCGCTCGCCGCGGGGTTCAAGGCCGTCGCCGACCCCACTCGGCTGCGGCTGCTGGCCCTGATCGCCGCGCACGAGGGCGGGGAGGCCTGCGTCTGCGACCTGACCGACGCGTTCGCCCTGTCCGGCCCCACGATCAGCCACCACCTCAAGGTGCTCCGCGCGGCCGGTCTGATCACCGGAGACCGGCGCGGCACCTGGATCTACTACCGCGTCCGCCCCGACGCACTGGCGGCCCTGTCGCGGGTGCTGCTGCTGGAAGGCGTCCCCGCATGAGCGCTCCGGAGATCGACCGGCCGGTCGCGGCCCGGATGTCCACGCTGGACCGGTTCCTCCCGGTCTGGATCATCGCCGCGATGGTCGTGGGCCTGTCGGGGGGCCGGTTGGTCCCGGGCATCGGCCCGGCGCTGGACGCCGTCGCGGTCGAGGGTGTCTCGCTGCCGATCGCGCTGGGCCTGCTGATCATGATGTACCCGGTGCTGGCGAAGGTGCGCTACGACCGGCTCGACCGCGTCACCGGCGACCGGACGCTGCTCGTGAGCTCGCTCGTGCTCAACTGGGTGCTCGGCCCGGCGCTGATGTTCGCCCTCGCCTGGCTGATGCTGCCCGACCTGCCCGAGTACCGCACCGGCCTGATCATCGTCGGGCTCGCCCGGTGCATCGCGATGGTCATCATCTGGAACGACCTCGCCTGCGGCGATCGGGACGCGGCGGCCGTGCTCGTGGCCGTCAACTCGGTCTTCCAGGTGATCGCGTTCGCCGCACTGGGCTGGTTCTATCTGCACCTGCTGCCCGGTTGGCTCGGGTTGCCGCAGACCGACCTCGACGTGTCGCCGTGGGACATCGCGGTCTCGGTGCTGGTCTTCCTCGGCATCCCGCTCGTGGCGGGCTTCCTGTCGCGGTTGCTCGGGGAGCGCGCCAAGGGCCGCGAGTGGTATGAGTCGCGGTTCCTGCCGCGGGTCGGGCCGTTCGCGCTCTACGGGCTGCTGTTCACGATCGTCGTGCTGTTCGCCCTGCAGGGCGACGCGATCACCAGCCGCCCGTTCGACGTCGCCCGGATCGCGCTGCCGCTGCTCGTCTACTTCGCCGTGATGTGGTTCGGGTCGTTCGCGCTCGGCCGCTCGGTCGGGATGGGCTACGAGCGCTCCACGACGCTCGCCTTCACCGCGGCGGGCAACAACTTCGAGCTCGCGATCGCGGTCGCCATCGCCACGTTCGGCGTCACCAGCGGGCAGGCGCTCGCCGGGGTGGTCGGTCCGCTGATCGAGGTGCCGGTGCTCGTCGCGCTCGTCTACGTCTCGCTCGCGCTGCGCCGCCGCTGGTGGCCCGCCGCCGTCGGGAAGGGGTCCTGATGGCCGTGCCCTCGGTCCTGTTCGTCTGCGTGCACAACGCCGGCCGCTCGCAGATGGCGGCCGCGCTGCTGCACCACCACGCGGCGGGCGCGGTACAGGTGCGCTCCGCCGGGTCAGCTCCGGCCGACACGATCAACCCGGCCGTCCGCGAGGTGCTGGCCGAGATCGGCCTGGACCTCTCCCGCGAGTTCCCCAAGCCGTTGACGACGGACGCCGTCGAGGCGTCGGACGTGGTGATCACCATGGGCTGCGGGGACGTGTGCCCGGTCTTCCCCGGCACCCGTTACCTGGACTGGCAGCTCGACGACCCGGCCGGTCGGCCCGCGGCGGAGATCCGCCCCATCCGCGACGACATCGACGCCCGCGTGCGGGCGCTGCTCGCCGAGCTCGTGCCGGTGGTCTGACGGGTCAGCAGGACCCGCCGCCGCGCGCGACCGCACGGGACCGGGTGGCCTCCTCACGCAGCATCCGGCGGCCGCGCTGCACCCGGGACTTCATCCCCGACGTCGACAGGCCCAGCTCGGCGTTCGCACGCTCCTGGTGAGGGCGTCGAGGTCGGTCAGCTCCGGGGTCCGGCGGTAGCGCTCGGGCAC
>JAKDLE010000692.1 GCA_030453005.1 Pseudonocardia sp.
CCCACAGATCGGAGTCGCCCAGCTCGCTGCCGACGACGAGCAGCACGTCGCTCTCCGTGGCCGCGGCCTGCAGGGCGCGCAACCGCACCGACGCACCGACCGAGAGCGGGTGCCCGTCGTCGACGACGCCCTTGCCGGCGACGGTGGTCGCGATCGGCGCCCCGAGTGCCTGGACCAGTGCCGTGAGTTCCGCGGACGCGCCGACGGCTCCGCCGCCCGCGATGACCAGCGGACGTTCGGACGCCGCGAGCAGTTCGGCGGCGCGCCGCAGCGCGGCGGGATCGGCGACCGGCGCGGCGGGCGGAGCGCACACCGGGGCCTGCCCGCTCCACTCCTGCTCCAGCACGTCGATGGGGATCTCGATGTGCACCGGGCACGGCCGCGCGCCGTGGAAGGAGGCGAAGGCGTCGGCGACGGCGTGGGCGGCCTCATCGGCGCTGTGCACCCGATGGCTCCAGCGCACCAGCCGGTCCATCGCGGCCGAGGAGTCCTCGGTCTCGTGCAGCCGTCCGAGGTCGCGGCCCACGGTGTCGGTCGGCATGCCGGGGGAGAGCACCAGCATCGGCTGCGACCCCCCGTAGGCCGTGGCCGCCGCGGCCATCGCGTTGGTCAGGCCCGGCCCGGTCGTGGTGACCACGACGCCGGGGCGGCCGGTGACCCGGGCGTAGCCCTCGGCCGCGTAGCCCGCGCCCTGTTCGTGGCGCGGGGTGACCGGGGTGATCCGCGCGTCGCGGAGGTGCCGGTAGAGCTCCAGGTTGTGGGTGCCGGGGATACCGAAGACGGTGTCGACGTCGTGCGCGGCCAGGGTCTCGACGACGGCCGCGCCGCCGTTGCGGTGAGTGCTCATGCCCTACCGTGCCCGGCCGCGCGCTCGGGCGACAGCTCTGCGGCCACCTGAGTCGTCCCGGGCCTCAGGTGCGGGGGACGGAGACTCCGCGGATGCTGGCGTCCAGGAGCTGGACCGGGTGCAGGAGCGGGATGTCCGCGCCAAGGTGCTTGCCGATCTGCAGCAGGCAGCCCGGGTTGGCGGTGACGATGACGTCGGGCGCCACCGAGCGCACGTTCTCCGCCTTGCGGGCGCCGAGCTCGGCGGCGGCGTCGGGCATCACCATGTTGTAGATGCCCGCGGAGCCGCAGCACAGCTCGGCCTCGGGGAGGTCGACCAGCTCCAGGTCCGGGATGCTGCGCAGCACCGCGCGGGGCTGGGCGCGCACCTTCTGCGCGTGCCCGAGGTGGCAGGCGTCGTGGTAGGCCACGCGGCCGCGGAACGGGTGCCGCGGCGCTACGGGCTCCAGTTCGGCGAGCACCTCGTGCACGTCGCGGACCCGGGCGCTGAACGCCGCGGCCCGCTCCGCCCACTCGGGGTCGTCGGAGAGCAGGTGGCCGTACTCCTTCATCGACGAGCCGCAGCCCGCGACGTTGGTGACGACCGTGTCGACCCCGTTGTCACCGCAGAGGGTCTCGAACCGCGCGATCGTGCGGCGGGCCCGGCCCAGCGCAGGCTCCTCGCGCCCGGCGTGCAGCTCCAGTGCGCCGCAGCACTGCTGGTCGCGGGGCACGAGCACGTCGTAGCCCTCCGCGGCGAGCACCCGCAGGGTCGCCTCGTTGACGCGGTGGAAGAACACGTCCTGCACGCAGCCCGACAGCAGCGCGACCCGCCCGCGTCGGGCGCCGACGGCGGGGGTGAACACGGGCAGCGTCGCGAACGCCTCGCGCACCGACACCGGCGGCAGCAGCGACTCCATCGCGCCCAGGCGTGCCGGCAGCTTCTGGGCGAGCTTCGCGACGCCCGGGATCGCCCGCAGCCGCTGGTAGAGCGCCCCGGGCAGGGCGGCGGCGCGCAGCCGCCGCTTGTAGGGGAACAGGGTGAAGATCGCGTCGCGGAACAGCTGGTCGCCGCGCTCGCGCGCCACGTTGCGCTCGATCTGCGGGCGCACCGACTCCAGCAGCCGGTCGTACTGCACGCCCGACGGGCAGGCCGTCACGCACGCCATGCAACCCAGACAGGCGTCGATGTGCTCGGTGAACGGGCCGTCGAGGGAGATCTCGCCCTTGCTCGCGAGGTCCATGAGGTAGATGCGCCCGCGCGGGGAGTCCATCTCCTCGCCCCAGACCTGGTAGGTGGGGCAGGTGGGCAGGCAGAAGCCGCAGTGCACGCAGTCGTCGAGCAGCTCGCGCTCCGGCGGGCGGTGCGCGTCGAAGGCGCTCGGCCCGGTCTGCGGGAGGTTCGTGTCAGCGGAGCCTGCGGGGGTGGTCACAGCATTCACATCCAGGGGGAGAAGCGGCCCGGGCCGAATCGGCCGTCCGGGTCGAGTGCGTTCTTGACGGCGCGCAGCACGGGCAGCGCGGAGGGGGGCGGCCCCCAGGCGGGGACGTCGGAGCCGGGCGGGCGGTGCCGCAGCTGCGAGGTGCCACCCGCGGCGAACACGCGGGCGTGCGCCGCGGCGACGGCGTCGGGGGCCAGGCTCACGGTGGCGACGCCGGTGCCCAGCCCGACGGTGGCCGCGGTGGG
>JAKDLE010000693.1 GCA_030453005.1 Pseudonocardia sp.
GCACCGCGAGAAGTTCAAGCCGCTCGGCGGCCCGGACGGCGGCAACGGGGGACGCGGCGGGTCGATCGTGCTCGTCGTCGACCCCGGCGTGCACACCCTGCTCGACTTCCACCACCGCCCGCACGCGGTGGGCCGCAACGGCAAGCAGGGCCAGGGCGGGTTCAAGGCGGGCGCAGGAGCTGAGGACATCGAGATGCTGGTGCCCGACGGCACCGTCGTGTTCGCCCCCGACGGCGAGATCATCGCCGACCTCGTCGGGCCTGGTACGCGGTTCGTCGCCGCCGAGGGTGGGCGCGGCGGGCTCGGCAACGCCGCGCTGGCCTCCAACGCCCGCAAGGCGCCCGGCTTCGCCCTGCTCGGCGAGCCCGGTGAGCAGCGTGACCTCGTGCTGGAGCTGCGCTCGATGGCCGACGTCGGCCTCGTGGGTTTCCCGTCGGCGGGCAAGTCCTCGCTGGTGGCGGCCCTGTCCGCGGCCCGGCCGAAGATCGCCGACTACCCGTTCACCACGCTCGTGCCCCAGCTCGGCGTCGTCACCGCGGGGGCCGAGGTCTTCACCGTCGCCGACGTGCCCGGCCTCATCCCAGGCGCCTCGCAGGGCCGCGGGCTGGGCCTGGAATTCCTGCGCCACATCGAGCGCTGCTCGGTGCTCGTGCACGTCGTCGACTGCGCCACCTTCGAGCCGGGCCGCGACCCGGTCGCCGACGTCGAGGCGCTGGAGGAGGAGCTCGCGCAGTACACGCCCGCCCTGGGCGGGGAGCTGTCCGACCGGCCCCGGCTGATCGCGCTGAACAAGATCGACGTGCCGGACGCGCGCGACCTGTCGGAGATCGTGTCCGCCGACCTCACCGAGCGGTTCGGCTGGCCCGTGCTCGCCATCTCCACGGCCGCCCGCGCCGGCCTGCGCGAGCTCACCTTCGCCATGGCCGAGCAGGTGGCCGCCCACCGGGCCGCGCAGCCGGTCGTGGAGGCCACGAGGATCGTCCTGCGTCCCACCGCGGTCGACGACGCCGGCTTCACCATCGAGTCCGACCCCGAGCTCGAGGGTGGTTTCGTGGTCCTCGGCGCCCGGCCGGAGCGCTGGATCCGCCAGACCTCGTTCGACAACGACGAGGCCGTCGGGTACCTCGCCGACCGCCTCGCCCGCCTCGGCGTGGAGGAGGCGCTGGCCACGGCGGGTGCCCGGGCGGGCTGCCCGGTCACCATCGGCGACGTCACCTTCGACTGGGAGCCGACCACCCCGGCCGGGATCGCCGTGCTCATGTCCGGGCGCGGCACCGACCGCCGCCTCGATCAGATCGGCCGCGTCGGCGCCCCGGACCGGAAGGTCGCCCGCAACGCGCGTCGTCTGCACCGCACCGACGAGGAGTTGGCCGCCGAGCGCGCCGAGGATGAGGCGGCCGACGAGCGCGACCGCCTCGCCGCGCAGGCTCATGCGGCGGAGGACCCGTGGGAGGAAGGCGTCTGGGACGCCGCCCCGCAGACCGACGCCGCCCCGCAGACCGACGCCGACTCGGCGGCCGCACAGCCCGGTCGATGACGCTGCAGGAACCGGGCCCGGCGGCGACCGGGGCCCCGACGACGAGGGCGTTGCTCGGCGCCGCGCGGCGGGTCGTCGTCAAGGTGGGGTCGTCGTCGCTCACCTCGCTGTCCGGCGGGATCGACCCCACCCGGCTCGACCGGCTGGTCGACGCGCTCGCCGCGCGGCGGGAGACGGGCAGCCAGGTGGTGCTCGTGTCGTCCGGTGCGATCGCGGCCGGGCTGGCCCCGCTCCGACTGACCAGGCGGCCCCGCGACCTCGCCACCCAGCAGGCCGCGGCGGCGGTCGGGCAGCTGCTGCTCGCGCAGGCCTACGGCGCGTCGTTCGCGCGGTACGGACAGGCGATCGGGCAGGTTCTGCTCACCGCCGACGACATGATCCGCCGCGCCAACTACCGCAACGCGCAGCGCACGCTGGAACGGCTGCTCGGCCTCGACGTGCTGCCGGTCGTCAACGAGAACGACACCGTCGCCACCGACGAGATCCGCGTCGGCGACAACGATCGGCTGGCCGCGCTCGTCGCCCACCTCGTCGGGGCCGACGCGCTCGTGCTGCTCTCCGACGTCGACGGCCTCTACGACGGCGACCCGCGGCGGTCAGGCTCGCGGCTGGTGCCGGAGGTCGACGCGCCCGAGGACCTCGGATCGGTGCAGATCGCGCGGCCGGGCCACGCCGCGCTCGGGCGCGGGGGGATGGCCACGAAGATCACGGCCGCGGCGATGGCGTCGGCGTCGGGGATCCCGGTCCTGCTCGCCGGGGCCGGGGACGTCGCCGCCGCACTGCACACGGCGGGCCCGACGGTCGGTACCGCGTTCCGGCCGTCGGGTCGCCGGATCTCGGCGCGTCGGTTCTGGCTGCGCCACCCCGCCGACGTCCGGGGCCGCCTCGTGCTCGACGACGGCGCCCTCCCCGCGGTGATCGGGCGGCGTCGTTCGCTGCTCGCGGCCGGCATCCATGGCATCG
>JAKDLE010000694.1 GCA_030453005.1 Pseudonocardia sp.
CCCCGGTGAACAGGATGCCCCGCCCCGCTCCGTCGCCTCAGAGCAGGCCGCGCCCGTCGGAGTGGCGGCGTTCGATCTCCGCGGCGTCCTCGGGGTTGGAGCAGGCCATCACGTGGTCGGTGTCCTTCTCGTACCACCGGAAGCCCAGGATGTCGGAGCTGTCGCCGTGCAGGATGCCGCACACGCTCGCGCCCGTCTGCGAGCTCCAGTCGGTGTGCCAGTGCGTGAGCGTGTGGCTGCCGTGGCTGAGCCAGCGGGAGAACACCGGCATCTCACCGCTGCGCAGCGCGCGCCGCAGCGTGTCGTGACCCAGGCCGTCGACCTGCAGGAACAGCACCCCGGGAGGGCGTTCGTCGGTCTCCGGAGTGGCGCCCGGACGCCGCGCGGCGCGGCGGAAGAACGCCTCGTCCTCGTCGATGGCGAGCACGCTGCTGGCCAGCGCCCCGACCACGGACATGGCCACCGCCACGCCCACCGCCGTGGAGAGGTCGACGATCGTGACGCCCGGGATCGCGAACGACAGCACGAGCAGGGCGGCGCCCAGCAGCAGGTAGGACGCGAGACCCAGGGTGTACAGCGCGACCGGCAGCGCGATCCGCAGGATCAGCGGCCACGCCACCGCGCTGAGCAGGCCCAGCAACAGGGCGAGCACCGTGGGCTGCCACCAGCTCGCCATCGCGAAGCCGACCAGTAGCCGGTCGAGCAGCAGCAGCGCGCCCGTCGTCAACAGCCACACCACCAGCACGCGGACCACCACACGTCCGCCGCGGAGCAGGCGTCCGGCGCCTTCGGGTGGGCTCATGGCGCGCCCCCGCTCGCACGCTGACTCATCGCCTCACCCTCCGACCTTCCGCCGCGAGACCAACGCGCTGATCCCGGCGACGACGAACACGAGCACGGCGGCCACCAGGCCGGCCACCAGCGGGGAGTCGAACAGCCCCCCGCTGACGACACCGAGCATCGCGTACGCCAGCGTCCACAGCACGCACCCCAGCAACGCGGCGGGCAGGAGGCGGCGCCACGGGTAGCCGAGCGTCCCCGCGGCGAGCAGCACCGGGATCCGGCCCGCCGGGACCAGCCGCCCGACGACGACCAGCAGCGCACCCCGCGCCACGAACTGCGTGCGCACCGACTCCAGGCGTTCCGGTGGCTGCCCGCGCGCCACCCACCGCAGCACAGCCGCGCTTCCCGCCTTCGCGGCCGTGAACGTCACCAGGTCGCCGACCAGCGCACCCGCCACCGCCGCCAGGACCACCAGCACCAGGGACAGCTCGTCCGCGGTGGTGACGGCGACCGCCGCGGCCGCGCCGACCACCGCGCCCGTCGGCACCACCGGCACGACCGAGCCGAACAGCACACCGCCGAACACCACCGGGTAGCCCAGCACGCCGGGATCGGTCCAGTCGACCGCGAGGACGTTCACCACTCTCCCCCGCTGCTCGGGATGCGCTGTGCCGATGGTTCGCCCGCACGCTGCCTCACGGGCGCCCCGGCGGGGTCGGCAGCGCGACCGCGTCACCCGGGAGCGTCAGCGCGACGTGGGTGTCCACACCGGATGCCGCGACGGCGGCGGCGAACTCGCGCGGCGGTTCGTGCAGCAGCCGCCGCATCCGTTCGCCGCAGGCGCCGGGGGCACGGGTCAGGCCGGGCAGCGCGAGCGTGCCCCAGTGCACGGGCACCGCGACGTGCGGCCGCAGGATCTCGACGGCTGCCGCGGCGCGCGCCGGGTCGAGGTGCCCGGGCCCGAGGTTCAGCCCCCACCCCCACACGGGCAGCAGCGCGACGTCCGGGCGCGGCAGCGACGCCATGCCGTCGAAGAGGTTGGTGTCGCCGGAGACGTAGACGCGCACGCCGGGAGTCTCCACCAGATGACCCATCGCCTCGGCCTGCGGGCCCCGGGTGGAGCGCGGGCCCCAACGATGGCCGCTGTGCACGGCGGGCACCCCGGTGACCCGCAGGTCGCCGTCCACCAGCTCCTCGCCGACACCCAGCTCCTGTACGCCGGTGATCCCCCGGGCGCGCAGCCAGCCTCCCGCCCCGCGCGGCGCCACCACGCGCGCCCCGCGGAGGGACCGCAGCGACGGCAGGTGCAGGTGGTCGACGTGCAGGTGGGAGAGCAGCACGAGGTCGACGTCCGCGTGGTCGGCGGGCGCGGGCGTCGGCACCATCCGGCGCAACGGCCCGACCCGGGCGGTGAGGACGGGGTCGGTCAGCACCACGCGCCCCGCCAGCTCCAACCGGACGGTGGAGTGGCCGAGGAACCGCATCGCGAGACCGTGCACCGCTGAAGTATCCCCGCCCGGCGTCGATCGGGGGTGGTGCGCGGGTCGGGGCGCGCCCGCGGGTGGTCGGTGAACGGTGCCTGGCCGCCCCGTACCGGCCCGGATCCCGTTCAGCTCAAGCCCAGCACCCGGCGGACCGCGATCTCGATGACGACGCGCTCCGGGTTGACCCGCGGGACACGGTAGCGGCGCGCGTAACGGCGTTCGGCGTCGGCGAC
>JAKDLE010000695.1 GCA_030453005.1 Pseudonocardia sp.
CGGGGGGTGCCGGTCCCGGCCACGCCCCGCGCCCCCGCGCCCCGGGGGGGCCCCCGACCGCGAGCCCGGCCCGGGCAACCCGGCGCCCGACCTGCTCGTTGAGGGTGAAGGACCGCAGGTCGAGGTTGACCGTGCCGACGACCCCCACCTGTTCGTCGACGGTGACGACCTTCGCGTGCATGAGCGTCGGCTGGTAGCACCAGACCTCGACCCCCGCGTCGAGCAGGTGCTGCCGGTGCCGATCGCTCTGCCGCTGGATCACCGGCCGGTCCGCGTGGGGTCCGGTCACGATGAGGTGGACCCGGACCCCGCGCGACGGTGGCGACGAGCAGGTCGTACCACGTCGTTCCACCCCGGTACGGACTGCGCGCACACCACCTGTACCGCCGACGTCCCGTGGCGTTGCGCGGCCGGGAACCGGTCGGCGGCGGTGACCAGCGCATAGGGGGTCTGCGCCCAGACCCGGGCGAACGCCCCGCGCAGACCGGCGACCGCCGGGCCGCGCACCGCGACCACGGTGTCGCGGTTGTGGTCGGGGTTCTCGGCGTCCCCGGCCTTCACGCGCCAGGTGAGCAGCGCACCCGCACGCCGTGCCGGGCGCGGTCGGCGGGGGCGGCGGTGAGCTGCTCGGTGGTCTCCCCGTCGTTCCAGACGAAGCACAGCAGGTCCACCGACCGGGTCGCGGTCCGGACCGCGGCCGGCATCGCGGGGGAGGCCTCCACGCCGTTGCGCAGCACCTGCACCTCGTTGCCGTCGGTGAACGGCACGCCGAGCAGCGCCTCGAGCGGGTCACGCACGCCGGAACCCATCGTCGTCCTCTCGTCGTTCTCGTCGGTACCGTCCGGCCTCGGCTTGCGCGGCCACCGCCGGCCCGGAGAACAGCGCGACGGCCGTGAACTGCGCCCACAGCAGTAGGGCGATGACCCCGGTGAGCGGGCCGTAGACCGCACCGAACGAGCCCGACACGGCGACGTAGCCCACCAGCAGCCCGGTGAACACCAGCCCCAGCACGAGTGCGAGCACGGCTCCGAGCACCAGCCAGGACCAGCCGGGCTGTCGGCGCCGCGGGGCGTGCCGCAGCAGCGTGGTGATCGCGAGGAGGAGCAGGAGCATCCCGAGCGGTACCGCGACCGTCCGGTCGTACGTGGCGAGGGCGGGGCGGTCGTGGTCGATGCCGTAGATCCGGTTGGCGCCCCGCTCGATCTGGCCCATGGCCGTGGTGAGGGGGCCGTGGTGAGGGCGACCAGCGCGGCGAGCAGACCCAGCGACGGGGGGCCAGATCCACGAGGGTCAGCCGCAGGACCTGCCCCGCACGCCCGGTCGCGAGGGCCCCGCTGAGCCCGACCGACGCGATCACCAGCGGGATGAACGTCAGTACGATCTGGAACCCGAGCGCCCGGGCGTGGGAGAACCCGTCGCCGAGGCGGAGGTGTCGCAGGGAGTCGGTCCAGAAGGTCGCGTCGGCGCGGCGGGCGGCCCGCCACGCGTCGTCCGCGCTGAGCTCCTCGCCCTGCATGGTGGTGGTCTCCGGCACCGGGTCGGCCGCGCTCACGTAGCGGCGCCGTCCCCGTGCGACTCGCCGCCGGTCCCGCCCACTCGCCGTCGCTGCACGCTGACCTCCGTGTCCGGCGGGCACCGCCCGCATCCGGGTGCGGCTCCCCGCGCGGCGGCACACGACGCCCCGCCCGGTGACGGGACGGTCATCGGACGGGGCGGCGGAGCCGCGTGACGGCGCGGCCCGGCAGGGGTTACGCGGCGGGCTCGATCGTGGCCTCCTCGGGAGTGGGGATGGTCGGGTCGACCGTCTCGGCCACGATGTAGGGCTCGCCGTCGTACTCGACGAACAGCGCGTCGTCGTAGTCGAAGCCGTACTCGGCCTCCACGGCCGCGAGGTCGAACGCCTGCTGCACGGTCCCGGTCACGGCGACCGCGCTGTCCTCGTTCACCGTCACGCCGGGCTGCGCCGCGATGACCAGCAACGGGTCGAGGCCGATGCTCTCCCCCGCGATGGTGAAGGCACGCTCGGTGAGGATCTCGTTGACCTCGGCGCTGACCGTCACCTGCTGGCCGACGAAGCTCATGATGTCGTTCTCGGCCGCCTCGTCGGGCTCCTGCTCCTGCTGGATGTCCTCGACCGACGCGCCGGTCTCCGGGCCCGCGGTGTCGGTGCCGCAGCCGGCCAGCACACCCAGGCCGAGCCCGGCGGCCACCACGGCCCCCGCCACACGCCTGGTCCGGTGGATCCTGTGAGTACGCAACGTCTCCTCCTTGCTGTACGGATCGCGACGGGTGTCCCCGTCGCGGTGCACGGTGGGCTACCCCGCTCCCGGGCCGAGTCATCGCCGGAGACGGTGACGGTTCCCGTCATGTGTGGAGCCGGTGGCGGGTGTCGATCGGCGACATATCCGCGGCGGACGTGTCGGCGGAGGCGGACGGGGTTACAACTGTTGCCCGTTGAGGATGCGGTAGAATGCAACGGTGAACTTGAAGGAGTGG
>JAKDLE010000696.1 GCA_030453005.1 Pseudonocardia sp.
GGCGCCAGCGCGGCGGCCGGCTCCAGCAGCACGGAGCGGTCGGCTCGCTCGGCCACCAGTGCGCGGTAGCGGGCGACCAGCCGCGCCGCACCGAACCCGGCCACGGCCACCAACCGTTCCCCGGCCAGATACCCGGCCACCGTGCCCCGCACCGTCCCGCCGTCGAACCCCTCGCCGTGCAGCGGCACGACGCTGTCGGCGAGGTCGGGCCGCCCGATCAGCTGGATCTTGAGGCCGAACTGGTCGGACCAGAAGTAGGGCACGCTCGGTGGCGGCGGGTCGACGCCGAGCACGTCGTGGGCCACGGCGGCGGCCTGGTCGCCCGCGTTCGTCCAGTGCTCGCTGCGGTGCCCGTCCCACGACGCGACGTCGCCGACGGCCCACACCCCGGGCAGTCCATGGACCCGGCCGGTCGGGCCGCAGGCGAGGCCGTCGGTGAGGTCGAGCGCGCCGCCGTCGGGCCCGATGGCAGGCAGCCAGCCGACCTGCGGCACGCCCCCCACCCCGACGAGCACGGCGTCGGCGCTCACCTCCTCGCCGTCGGCGAGGGAGACACCGTGGGCGGTGAACCCGGCGAGCCGCGTGCCCGTCCGCAGGTCGACGCCCGCCGCGACATCAGCCGCGCGACCAGCGCACCCAGCGAGGCGCCCAGAGCCCGCTCGGCGGGCACGTCCAGCGCCTCCAGCACCGTGACGGCGATCCCGCGGGCTCGGGCGGCTCCGGCCACCTCAGCGCCGATGAAGCCCCCGCCGACGATCACGAGCGACCCGATCCGATCCAGGACGGCGCGCAGGGCGAGGGCGTCGTCGAGGGTGCGCAGGGTGTGCACGTGCGTGGGCTGGTCGGGCAGGCGGCGCGCGACGACCCCGGTGGCGACGACGACGACGTCGCCGTGCAGCGTGGCGCCATCAGACAGCTCCACCTCGCACCGGCCGCGATCGGACGCGCCGCCGTGGTGCTCCGGACTCCCCTGGTGGCGCAGCGCGACGGCCTCGGTGCCCAGGTACGTGCGGACGCCGAGCTCGTCGAGCGCGTCGAGGTCGCGCAGCACGATCCGTTCGGGCTCCCACTCGCCCGCCAGCAGCTGCTTGGACAGCGGCGGCCGGTCGTAGGGCGCGTGCCGCTCGGCGCCCACCAGACTGATGCGTCCCTGGTGCCCCGCCGCGCGCAGCTGCTCGGTGGTGCGCAGCCCGGCCAACCCCGCACCGACGACCAGGACGTGCTCCGGTTGCACCGACATACCGCCCATCCTGCTACTCCTGTACTGCGTTCAGCCGACCCGGGTCTCCGGGTCGAGCCTGCTGCGCAACCGGTCGAGGGTCTGGGCGAGCAGACGGGACACGTGCATCTGCGAGATCCCGACCTCGTCGGCGATCTGCGTCTGGGTCATGTTGCCGAAGAACCGCAGCAGGACGATGGTGCGTTCGCGCTCGGCCAGCTCGCCCAGCACCGGGCGCAGGGCCTGCATGAAGTCGACGCGCGCGAGCTCCGCGTCGGCCTCGCCGACCAGCTCGCCGACCGTGGCGCTGCCCGCGTCGGAGGAGAGCATCTCGTCGAGGGAGGAGCTGCGGTAGACCTCGGCGGCCTCCAGCCCCTCCAACACCGCGGACACGGGGATGCCGAGGTGCTGCGCGATCTCGCTCGGCCGCGGCGCCCGGCCGATCTCCTGCGCGAGGTAGGACACCGCACCGTTGATCGACACGTGCAGGTCCTTGAGCCGACGCGGGACCCGCATCGACCAGCCGAGGTCGCGGAAGTGCCTGCGCACCTCGCCGCTGATCGTGGGCACGGCGAAGGAGAAGAAGTCGCTGCCCCGTTCGGGGGAGAAGCGGTCGACGGCGTTGATCAGGCCGACCGTGGCCACCTGCACGAGGTCGTCGAGCGGCTCACCGCGGTGGGCGAAACGCCGCGCGATGTGCTGCGCCACCGGCAGGAAGCCCGTGACCAGCTCGTCCCGCAGACGGTCCCGCTCGGGATCGTCGGCCGGGATCGACGCGTACCGCACCAGCAGCGGGACGAGGTGGCCGTACTCGGAGTCGGCCCTGGTCACCGGGACGAATCGCCGGAGAGCTTGTCCAGCCGGATGCCGACGGTGGGCCTGCCGCCGTCGACCGCGGTGGATTCGAGGACCCCGACGTCGTCGGCGAGGGTCTGGAGCACGCGCCAGCCGAACGTGTCGGTGGACACGGTGGCGTCGCTCTGCCCGACCTCGACCCGCGCGCGCACCTCGATGCCGTCGGGGCGGACGTGGAACGTGCAGTGCAGCTCCGACCGCGGCGCGGCGACGTCGACGAGGGTGGCGCACGCCTCGTCGACCGCCATGCGCAGGTCGGAGATCGCGTCGAGGTCGAAGTCGGCGCGAGCGGCGAGATCGGACGCGACGGCGCGGATCGTCGGGATCAGGGCCGCACTGGCCGGGGTCCGCACCTCCACGGTGGACACGCCGTCGAGCGTCTCGGCGGGATGGGGGGAGTCCACGTCGGACACGGCTGC
>JAKDLE010000697.1 GCA_030453005.1 Pseudonocardia sp.
CTGGCGATCATGGCCCGGGGCCCCGGCGGCGTCTGTAGCGTCGCCGTCGTGACGTCAGACGAACGACGGCCGGTGCTGGTCGGGGTCGGGCAGGTGCGGGGCAACCGGGAGCGCACGGTGCGGGGCGCGCGCGAGCCGTGGCCCCTGATCCTCGACGCGGTCCGCGCCGCCGCGGCGGACGGCGGCGTCGACCTGCGCGCCCTGGATTTCGTGGCCGCCGTGCACGTCGCGAGCTGGGCCTACGACGACCTCGCCGCACGCCTGGCCGCGGAGCTCGGCTCGACGCCCACGCACCTCGTCGACACCACCGGCGGCGGCCAGCACCCCTCCGAGCTGCTGGAGCGGGCCGCCGCGCGGATCGCGGGCGGCGAGGCGCAGGCCTCCGCGCAGGCGCTGTACCGCGCCGGCGTCGACCCGGCGGCCTACGGCTGGAGCACCACCCCCGGCGGCCCGCCGTCGTTCGAGGCGAGCGACCTGCGCAGCCCCGCGATGGCGGCCACCGGGATCGTGCTGCCGACGCGGGTGTACCCCCTGTTCGAGAACGCGCTGCGGCACGCCCGCGGCGAGACCCCCGAGCAGGCCGGGCGCGCGTCCGCCGAGCTGTACGCCGCGTTCTCGCGGGCCGCGGCGGACAACCCGGCGGCCTGGAACCCCGAGCCCCGCACGGCCGAGGAGATCGGCACGGTCGGCCCCGGCAACCGGATGGTGTGCGAGCCCTACCCGCTCGCGGTCAACGCGATGCCGCACGTCGACCAGGCCGCCGCGGTGCTGCTCATGTCGCTGCAGGCCGCGCGCGAGGCGGGCGTGCCCGAGCAGCGGATCGTGCACGTGTGGGGCGGCGCGGGCGCCCACGACGCCGTAGACGTCCTCGCCCGCCCGTCGTTCGCCCATTCGGCGGCGCTGTCCGACGTGCTCGACCGGGCGCTGGCGGCGGCGGAGGTCGACGCCGGTGACCTGGACGTGGTCGACGTCTACAGCTGCTTTCCGGTCGTGCCCAAGCTCGTCGGCGCCCACCTCGGCACGGCGCCGCCGGTGGGTGTCACCGGCGCACACTCGGCGTTCGGCGGGCCGTTGTCGAGCTACACGCTGCACGCGCTCGTGGCCGTGACGCACCGGATCCGTGCGGGCGCCCGGCTCGCGCTGGTCCACGGCAACGGCGGCTACCTCACCCACCAGCACGCGCTCCTGGTGAGCGGCGAACCGCACCCGCACGGTTACGTCGGCGACCCGACGCCGCGCGACACCGCGCAGCCGGGGCCCGTCGTCGTCGACCACCTCGACGGCGAGCAGGTGACGGTGGAGACCGCCACGGTCTTTTACGGGCGCGACGGGGGGCCCACGCTGGGCTTCCTCGTGGGGCGAACCGTGACCGGCGCGCTACACGCCGCGGCCACCGCGCCCGGCGACGTCGCGAGCGCCCACGCCCTGTCGCTGGAGCACGGGGAGAACGTGGGGCGGACCGTCCGCGCCACCACGAAGGACGGCCACGCCGTCGTCGAGGAGATGTCGTGACGGTGAACGACCCCTGGCACACCGACGAGCGCCGCGCCCTGCGCGCGCTGGTCGCCGACTTCACGACCACCGAGATCGTGCCGCACCTGCCCGACTGGGAACGCGACGGCGAGGTGCCGCGCGAGCTGCACCGCAAGGCCGCTGACGTCGGGCTGCTCGGGGTGGCCTACCCGGAGGAGGTCGGCGGGGGCGGCGGTGACGCGATCGACGGCTTCCTCGTCGCCGAGCAGATCATCCTGTCCGGCGGGTCCGGCGGGCTCGTCGCGGCGCGGCTGACGCACGGCATCGCGCTGCCGCACATCGTCGCGGCGGGCGACCCCGGGCTGATCGACCGTTTCGTGCGCCCCACCCTGGCGGGCGAGCTGATCGGCGCGCTGGGGATCACCGAGCCCGAGGGCGGCTCCGACGTCGCGGGCATTCGGACCCGTGCCACCCGGGAGGGCGAGGGGTTCGTCGTCGACGGCGCGAAGCTCTACATCACCTCCGGCGTGCGCGCGGACTTCGTGACCACGGCCGTGCGCACCGGCGGCCCGGGCCACGCCGGGGTGTCGCTGCTCGTCGTGGAGTCAGACCGGGCCGGGTTCGGCGTGTCGCGGGCGCTGGACAAGATGGGCTGGCGCTGCTCGGACACCGCCGAGCTGTCCTACGCCGGGGTGCGCGTGCCGGCGGGCAACCTCGTCGGCGTCGAGGGCAGCGGTTTCGCGCAGATCGCCCAGCAGTTCCAGAGCGAGCGGCTCTCCCTCGCCGTGCAGGCCTGCGCCACGGCCCAGCGCTGCTTCGACCTGGCGATGACCTGGATCCGGGAGCGCGAGACGTTCGGCCGCCCGCTGTCCTCGCGCCAGGTGGTGCGGCACAAGATGGCGGAGATGGCCCGCGAGATCGACGTCGCCCGCGTCTACACGCGAGCGGTCACGACCCGCTGGCTCAGCGGCGAAACGATGCTGATGGAGACCGCGATGGCCAAGAACACCGCGGTGGCGG
>JAKDLE010000698.1 GCA_030453005.1 Pseudonocardia sp.
CCACCGTGCGGCTCGGTTCACTGGCCCGGAACTTCGGCACCACCGTCACCCCCAACCACCGCGCGCCCGACGACGCGGGCGCCACCGTGGAGGTGCTCCACCACCTGCTGGAGCGCATCGGTAACCTCGGGGTGCAGAGCCTGGAGGAGCTGCTCGCGTTGGCCGCCGCGTCGGCGCCGCATCGGCCCACCACCGGGCAGCGCCGCAAGCGCACGCTGGCCCGGGGGGTGCCCTCGGCGCCGGGGGGGTACCTGTTCCGCGGCCCGCGTGACGAGGTGCTCTACGTCGGCACCAGCGGTGACCTGGCCCGCCGTGTCCGCAGCTACTTCACGGCGGGCGAGCGGCGCAGGCGGGTGCGCGACATGGTGGCGCTCGCCGAGCGCGTCGACACGGTGGTGTGTGCCCACTCCCTGGAGGCGTCCGTCCGCGAGCTGCGGCTGCTCGCCGCGCACAAGCCCCGCTACAACCGGCGGTCCCGCAACCCGCAGCGCGGCTGGTGGGTCACGGCCACCGCCGAGGCCTTCCCGCGGCTGTCGGTGGTCACCACGCCCCGGGAGGGCGCGTTGGGCCCGTTCGGGTCGCGGCGGGCGGCGGGGGCCGCGGTGGAGGCCCTGCTCGACGCCGTGCCGCTGCGGGCCTGCACCCCGCGGATTCCGGCCCGTCCCGTCCCCCTCGACCTGTCACCGCACGGGAGTCCGCGGAGACTGGGTCGGGCGGGCCCGTGTGCTCTGCACGAGCTGGGCCGCTGCGGTGCGCCGTGCGCCGGCCTGCAGACCGTCGCCGAGTACGCTCCCGCGGTCGCGGCGCTGGCCGACCTCGTCGACGGCCGCGACGACGGGCCGCTGCACCGGCTCGCCGCCGTGGTCGAGGAGCTGGCCGCACAGGAGCGCTTCGAGGACGCCGCGCGCCGCCGCGACCGGCTGGCCGGGCTGATCACGGCGTTGGCCCGCACCCAGCGTCTCGCCGCGCTGGCCTCGGTCGAGGAGCTCGTGGGCGCCCGTCCCGACGGGCGCGGGGGCTGGGAGGTGGCGGTGCTGCGGCACGGACGGCTCGCCGCCGCAGGCGTGGCGCCGCGCGGGGTGGCTCCGATGCCCGTCGTCGACGCCCTGCGGTCGAGCGCACAGACCGTGCTGACCGGGCCGGGCCCGTTGCTCGGCGCCCCCGCCGAGGAGGTGCGCCTGCTGCACCGCTGGCTCGCCACCGGCGGCACCCGCCTGGTGCACGGCAGATGGGCGGAGCCTGCCCGCGGCGCACCGTCCTGGGACGCCTGGGCGGAACGCGCCCGCCAGAGGGAGGTGCCTGACGACTGATGTCCCGCTCCGGGGCACCGGACCTGCGCCACCCGGCCACCGGGGGCTACCGTCCGAGTCGCCGAACCACCCGCCGAGCCCCCAGGAGCCGTCGTGATCACCGCGATCGTCATGGTGCACACCGCCGCCGACCGCATCCCCGAGACGGCTCAGGCCATCGCCGACCTCGCGGGCGTCAGCGAGGTCTACTCGTGCGCGGGGGACGTCGACCTGATCGCGGTCGTGAAGGTCACCGAGCACGAGCAGCTCGCGGACGTCATCGCGGGCGGGCTGAGCAAGGTCGAGGGCGTGCAGCGCACCGACACCCACATCGCCTTCCGCTCCTACTCCCGCGCCGACACCGAGGCCGCGTTCTCCGTCGGCCTGGGCTGACGCACGCAGGCCCACCTCGTCAGGCGCGTAGCGCCGTGGACACCTGGACCCACCGCTCGAGCAGCCGCTCCCCGGCGCCGGAGTCGATCGCCGCGGCCACCCGGGGCAGGGCCGCGCGCAGGTCGTCGGTCAGCGAAGGCCCCGGACCGTCGAAGGCCACGAGCGCCGCGGCCGCGTTGAGCAGCACGGCGTCGCGGACGGGTCCGGTGTCGCCCGCGAGCAGGGCACGGAACACCGCGGCGTTGACGACCGCGTCGCCGCCGCGCAGGTCCTCCCGGGTGGCGGGGGCGACGCCCAGCGCGGTGGGGTCGAGCGTCTCCACGCGCACCTGCCCACCCGACACGACGCGCACGGTGCTCGTGGTCGTGGTCGTCAGCTCGTCGAGCCCGTCATCGCCCCGCACCACCAGCGCGGAGGTGCCGCGCGCGGCGAGCACGTCGGCGATCACCGGGGCCATCCGCGGGTCGGCGCACCCGATCAACGCGGCGGCGGGCTGCGCCGGGTTGGTCAGCGGCCCGAGCACGTTCATGGCGGTGGGTACGCCGAGCTCGCGGCGCACCCCGCCGGTGTGGCGCATGGACGGGTGGAAGACCGCCGCGAAGCAGAAGGCGATACCGGCCCGCTGCACGCACACCGCGATGTCCTCGGCGGGCAGGTCGATCGCCACCCCCAGCGCCTCCAGCACGTCGGCCGTACCGCTGGCCGACGCCGCCGCACGGTTCCCGTGCTTGACCCCCGGCGCCCCGGCCGCCGCCCCGCCGCCCGCCGCCCTCGCCGAGATGTTGACGGTGTGGGCCTGGTCGCCCCCGG
>JAKDLE010000699.1 GCA_030453005.1 Pseudonocardia sp.
GCCGTGGCGGCGGGCGCGGTCGCCGGGCTGGGGCTGGTCACGGTCGCAGCCACCGCGTTCGGCGGGCTGGTGGGCGTCGTCGTCGGGATGTGGGTCGTGCTGTTCTGCACGGGCTTCGCGCTGCCCAACGCTCCCGCCGTCGCACTGTCGCGCCACGGTGAGGCCGCAGGCACCGCCGCCGCCCTGCTCGGTGCGGTGCAGTTCGGCGTCGGGGCGGTCGTCTCCCCGGTCGTCGGCATCCTCGGCAACGACGCGCTGGCGATGGGTGCCGTCGTGGCGGGCGGCATGGTGCTGGCGCTGGTCGTGCTGGTCACCGTCGTGAAGCCGTGGACGCTGGACAACGTCGAGCCGGCGCAGGCGGCCGCCGCCTGAGCGTGCGCTCGGACTGCGCCGGGCGGGTCACGGGGTCCGACCCGGCCCGTCGCGCACGGCGAGGAACGGCAGGAACGCCTGTGTGAGCGGGCCGATGGCGAGCGCGTAGAGCACCGTGCCCACCCCGACCGTGCCGCCGAGCAGCCAGCCGATCACCAGCACCGCGGCCTCGATGCCGGTGCGGACCAACCGCAGTGACCTCCCGGTGCGCGCCGCGAGGCCCGTCATCAGCCCGTCGCGGGGCCCCGGCCCCAGGCGGGCCCCGATGTACGCGGCGGACGCGACCCCGTTGAGCACCACCCCGCCGACCATCAGCGCGATCCGCGCGACGAGCCCGTCGGGCGCGGGGATCAGGGCGAGTGCGACGTCGACGGTGACGGCGATGACCAGGACGTTCGCCACCGTGCCGATCCCGGGCCGCTGGCGCAGCGGGATCCACAGCAACAGCACCACGACGCCGGTGATCGCCGTGATCAGGCCGAAGCTCAGCGGGGTCTGGCGGCTGAGGCCCTCGTGCAGCACGTCCCACGGGTTGAGCCCGAGCGTGGCGCGGATCTGCATCGCCATCGACGTGCCGTAGAGCGCGAGCCCGGCGAACAGCTGCACGAGGCGGCGGGTCGGGGCGTCGGCGACGGGGAGCGGACGGAGGTCGACGGCGGCCATGTCCTCATCGTGGCGCACGTGGCCCACTCGGCCAGAGCCAATCCGGGGGCAGTGGCCTGCGCGGAGTCGGCGTTCCCGGCCACGGCGGAACCGACATGATGTGCGGCGTCGGATCGCCGCCCAGGGAAGATCGCCGCCCAGTGAAGATCGCCGCCTAGTGAAGAGGTCGTCGTGCGCAGGTTGCCGTTGCTCGCCGTGCTGCTGGGTCTGATGCTGCTGCTCGGCGGGACGGCGGCGTCCGCGGATCCGCCGAGCCGCATCGTCGACCCGGTGACCGACGACGCTGGCGTTCTCGCCCCCGGCGACGGCGCGCGCATCGCTGAGGCGTTCGACCGGCTCCGCGAGGCCGACGGAACCCAGCTCTTCGTCATCTACGTCGGCTCCTTCGACGGCGCCGACGGCCAGGCGTGGGCGGACGCCGCCGCCGGGCTCTCCCAGTTCGGCGACGACGACGTGCTGCTCGCCGTGGCGGTGGAGGACCGCGCGTTCGGGCTGTCGGTCGCCGAGGGGTTCGCGGAGCCCGACGCGACCGTGGACGGCGCCGAGGCGGCCGCGGAGGCCCGGCTCGCCGAGGGCGACTGGGCGGGCGCGGCGATCGCGGCGGCCGAACGTCTCGGCGGCGGGGGTGGGGTGCCGATCGGCGCGGTGCTGCTCGGCGGCGTCGCGCTCGTGGGCGGCGGTGCCTACCTGGTGGCCCGCAGGCGCCGTGCCCGGCCACCGGACCCGGTCACCCCGGTTCCCCCGCGCGACGAGTTCACCGACGTCCCGACCGACGATCTCGCCTACCGGGCGAGCACGGGCCTGATCGAGGTGGACGACGCCGTGCGCACCTCCGAGGTGGAGCTCAGTGCCGCCCGCGGCCATTTCGGCGATGCGGCCGTGGCCGGGTTCACCGCCGCGGTCGAGGCGTCGCGGGCCGACATGCTGCGGGCCTTCGCCATCCGCCAGCAGCTCGACGACGCAGCGCCCGATTACGACGCAGCGCCCGAATACGATGCAGCGTCCGATTACGATGCAGCGCCCGACGACGCAGCGCCCGACGACGACGCGACCCGGCGCGCCCTGGCCGCCGAGATCATCAGGGTGTGCCGCGCCGCCGACGCGCGCCTCGACGCACAGGTGGAGGCGTTCGACCGGCTCCGCGACCTGGAGGCGAACGCGCCGCGGTACCTCGGCGGGCTCGGGACGCGCCGGGGTGCGGTGGCGGCACGCCTGCCGCAGACGGAGGCGACCTGGGCCACGCTGCGCAGCCGCTACGCTCCGACCGCCGTGGAGCCCGTCGCCGACCATCTCGACCGGGCGCGCAGGCTCCTCGACACCGCGGGCGTCGAGCTCGCCGCCGCCACCACCGAGCTCGACGCCGGACGGGCCGCCGCCGCGGTCGTGTCGGGCCGTGCCGCGGAGGACGCGCTCACCCAGGCCGAGACCCTGCTCGACGGCGTCTCGCGCCGCGAGGT
>JAKDLE010000051.1 GCA_030453005.1 Pseudonocardia sp.
GGTGCCAGAGCGACCGGTTTGTCGCTCTGGCACCACTTCCGGCGATCAAGACGCCCCTACTGCGCTCGCTGGCGAGGTCTGACCGAATTCGCCAACAGGGCCACTGCCCAGACGGCAAACTTGCCGAACGGTGCCGGCAAACGTGGGGTCAATCGGTGGGGGTCGTGAGCAGGAGCTTGCCGACGACGCCGCCACCCTCCAGCGTCCGGTGCGCCGCGGCGGCCTCGGCCATCGGCACCGTGCCGTGCACGATCGGCCGCACCCGCCCGTCGCCGATCATCGGCCAGACGTTCGCCGTGACCTCCGCGACGACCGCGCCCTTGCCGTGTGGGCCTTCCACCGGCCGCCCGCGCAGCCCCATCGCGGTGACGCTGCCGCGCTTGCGCAGCAGCGCGCCGATGTCGAGCTCGGCCTTGGCACCGCCCTGCAGCCCGATGATCACCAGCCGGCCGTCGGGGGCGAGGGCGTCGAGGTTCCGGGCGAGGCCCTTCGCGCCCATGTTGTCGAGGATGACGTCGGCGCCGTGGCCGTCGGTGGCGTTCTTCAGCTCGGCGGCGATGTCGTCGTGGTAGTCGATGACGATGTCGGCCCCCAGCTCGCGGCAGCGCTCCAGCCGGTCGGGCGCGCCGGCGGTCGCGGCGACGCGCGCACCCAACGCCGCAGCCACCTGGATCGCGTGCGTGCCGATGCCGCTGCTGCCGCCCTGCACGAGCAACGTCTCGCCCGCGCTCAGGCGCCCGGCCATGACGATGTTCGACCACACCGTGCACGCCACCTCCGGCAGCCCGCCCGCGGTCACCAGGTCGACGCCGGGCGGGACCGGCAGGAGCTGCGCGGCGGGCACCGCCACCTGCTGCGCGTACCCACCACCGGCGAGCAGCGCGCAGACCTCGTCGCCGACCCGCCATCCGTCGACACCCTCGCCGAGCGCCGCGATCCGCCCCGAGCACTCCAGCCCGATGATCTCCGATGCACCGGGCGGCGGCGGATAGCGGCCCTGGCGCTGCATGAGGTCGGCGCGGTTGACCGCGCTCGCGGCGACGTCGAGCAGGACCTCACCCGGACCGGCGACGGGATCGGGCACCTCCGCCCACCGCATCGACTCGGGCCCACCCGGCTCGCTGACCGTGATCGCATACATGGCACGGACGCTAGCTCCCCCCACCCCGGGCCTCCTCCGCCGGCCCTTTCCATCCCCGGCTGTTCCCTTGCGCGCCGCCATGCGATCGGGAACCCCTCATCGGCGTGACCCAATGGCCGCTGCGCGACCCCGCGTGGGCCGCGGTGAGCGCACCGACGACGTGCGGCTGGTCGTCGACGCCGACGGGTTCGTCGGACCGGGCTGGACTCTGCGGGGCGGCGGTCTCGACGCCTGTCGCGGGCTGCTCCCCAACGAAGCCCAAGCCTGCCCACGTCGACGCGGTTCGTGGGCAGCGAGGTCGCTGGTGGCGTGACGCAGGTCGGCGAGCTTGCCGGCGCCGTCCTCGTGCTGGCGAGGTTCGCCGCCGCTGGCGCCGAAGTTGCGGTGGTCGAAGGCCAGCGTGACGAACCGGCAGCAGCGAGCGCGGCGGCGTAGGCCTCGACGACCTGCTCCTCCATCTCGGGTGAACGGACCGGTCAGCACGATGCCCGGCGGCGGTTCAGTGGCCGAGTTGGGCATCGGCGAGGTAGGCGTGCATGCAGTTGTAGGCGAGGTCCCCGCCGAACACGGGGTGCTCGTCGAGCCACCACTCAGGTCGTTCGAACAGCAGGGCCCGGTCCTCGCCGGTCTGCTCCCGGATCGCGAAGGTCCGGCGTCGAGTGGGTCCACCGCGAGCCAACCGCTGGCCCCGCCACTATGGACGGGGCCAGCCGTTACCCGCGGCGAGTGACCCGCGAGGTGCTCGAAGCGGTCAGCCTCCCTCGCCGGCCCCGATGAAGCCCTGCTCCCGCAGCCAGGTGGTCGCGACGGCCTTCGGGTCCTGTCCCTCCGCCGAGACCAGCGCGTTGAGCCCGGTCATCTCGTCCTGGGTCAGCGCGTTCGCGATCGGCGCGAACACCTCGGCCACAGCGGGGTTCTGCTCGAAGGCCTCCTTGCGCATGGCGATCGCGGCGTTGTAGATGATGTGGTAGTTCTTCGGGTCCTCGAGGACCTCGAGGTTCAGCGCCGCGATCCGGCCGTCGGTGGTGAACACCTCACCGAACAGGCACTGGGGGCCCGCGACGGCCTGGTAGATCACGCCGGGCGGGTTCAGGGTCAGCAGGCTGCCCTCCGGGATCTGGAAGTCGTAGGCCTCCAGCAGCCCGGACAGGCCGTCGTCGCGGTTGAGGTACTCGCTCTCCACGCAGACCAGGCCCGGCTGCGGGTGCTCGGGGACGTAGGCGGCCATGTCGGCCAGCGTCTTGAGCCCGAGCTCCGCGGCCTGCGCCTTCTCGACGGCGAACGCGTAGGTGTTGTTGAACTGCGACCGCTCCAGCCAGACGATGTTGTTCTCCTCCGCGTCGCGGGTCTTCACCGCCTCGTAGAGGGCCTGGCTGTCCGGGATGGGCTCCTGCTGGAAGAAGCTCACCCACGCGGTGCCGGTGTAGCCCCAGTAGGCGTCGATCTCGCCGCCCAGCAGCGCCTGCCGGACCGCGTTGGTGCCGCCGAGGTCACACCGCTCGGTCACCTCCGCGCCGACCGAGCGGAGGGCCACGATCGCGATGTTGCACAGCACCAGCTGCTCGTCGAAGTCCTTGCTGCCGACCGTGTAGGAGGCACCCTCCAGCGACACCGACTCGGCGAGGCTGCCTGCCGCGACGTCACCACCGCCCTGCTCCAGGCCGCCGCAGCTGCTCAGCGCCATCAGCGCGATGGCGGCGATGGCGGTGACCACCGCCGGCCGCCCGCGACTCCACCTTGGTTTCGACCGCACGTTCTCCTCCTCGGGGTTGGTACTGCTGTGGTTTCGGGCGCCTCAGGAGGCCCGACCGGCCACGAGCCGCTCGACGATGGCGCCGAACCAGTCGACGAGCAGGGCCAACGCCGCGACCAGGGAAGCGATGACCAGCACGGCGTCGAGGCGGAAGAGCTTCAGCATGCTGAACAGGGGCACGCCGAGCCCGCCGGCCCCGATGAAGGCTCCGAACGTGGCCGTGCCGACGTTGAGCACCAGCGCCACCCGGATGCCGGCCATCATCACCGGGATCGCCAGCGGCAGCTCCACGCCCAGCAGGGTCCGCCACGCGGTCATCCCCATCCCGCGGGCGGCCTCGATCATCGCGTCGTCGACCTGGCGCAGCCCGACCACGGTGTTGGTGAGCACCGGCAGCAGCGACGCCAGTACCAGGGCGAGGATCATGCTCGAGGGCTCGAACCCCAGCCAGAAACCGATCAGGACGACCACCCCCAGCGGGGGCAGGGCCTGCAGGAAGCCGCCGACGGCGAGCACCGCTCCCCGCGACCGGCCCACCGCGTCCCGGGACAGCGCGACCCCCAACGGCACGGCGATCACGATCACGATGAGGGTGGAGACCCCGGTGAGCACGAGGTGCTCGATCGTCTGGCGCCTGAGCCCGGCCGGGTTCAGCGCCCGCCGGGCGACGCTGTCGAAATCGACCGTCGAGGCGTAGAGCGCAACCAACCCGAGACCGACGACGACGACGGCCGGATTGACCAGCAGGTCGAGGTTGCCCCGCCACCAGGCCCGGCGCTGCGGGGCGGCCGCCGGGGCCGCGGTCTCGGTCGTCGCCGTCACGGCCTGCGCCTCTTGGCTCGCAGGTCGCCGATCAGCGTCTGCCAGCGCAGGGCCCCCCGGGACTCGCCGTCGCCGTCGACGACGGCCACCAGCGGGACGCCGGCGTCGAGCATCACGTCGACCGCGTCGTAGACGGTCCCCGTCAGCGGGACGGTCACCAGCGGGGGCGGCTGGTCGGTGCCCGGCACGGACAGCCACCGCTCCGGCCGCCCCGCGTCGTCGAGCGCGACCACCGGGTGGTTCCCGGCCGGCGCGCCACCGGTGGAGATGACGACCTCGTCGAGCTCGAGGCGGGCCAACTCCAGCAGCGACAACCGCCGCACCGCCGCCCCGCTGCCGACGAACTCGGCGACGAACTCGTTGGCCGGACGGGTCAGGACCTCGTCCGGGGTGTCGTACTGCTCGAGGGTGCCCCCCGGGCCGAACACCGCGATCTTGTCCCCGAGCTTGACGGCCTCGGTCAGGTCGTGGGTCACGAAGCAGATCGTCTTCCTGACCTGCTGCTGCAGGCCGGCGAACTCGTCCTGCAGCCGCTCCCGGGTGATCGGGTCGATCGCCCCGAACGGCTCGTCCATGAGCATCAGCGGCGGGTCGGCCGCCAGCCCGCGGGCCACTCCCACCCGCTGGGCCTGGCCCCCGGAGAGCTGGCGCGGGTACCGGTCCCGGTACTGCCCGGGCTCCATCCCGACCAGGTGCAGCAGCTCGTCCACGCGCTTCGCGGTCCGGTTGCGGTCCCAGCCGAGCATCTTCGGCACGACCGCGATGTTGGCGGCGATGGTGAGGTGCGGGAACAGGCCGACCTGCTGGATCACGTACCCGATGCGCCGGCGCAGCTCGTCGGCGTTGACGTCGGTGACGTCGTCCCCGTCGAGCACGATGCGACCGCCGGTGGGCTCGATGAGCCGGTTCATCATCTTCAGTGTGGTGGTCTTGCCGCACCCCGACGGCCCGATCAGCATGACGATGTCGCCCTCGGGGACATCCATGGTCAGCTCGCGCACGGCCGGCGCCTCGGCCTTCGGGTAGGTCTTGCTCACCTGCTGCAGGGAGATCATCGTCCGCGGGCCGCCGCCGCGGCCCTCGTCGACGGACACTGAATCGACGGCTTCAGACACGGATCCCCCTCGGGGTGGTCAGTCGCTTGACCAGCAGGAACACGAGCTCGAAGACGAGCGCGATCACGACGCAACCGATCACGGCGGAGACCACCGCGTAGAGGCCCCCCGGCGTGCCGTACCCGGCGAGCCCGTCCACCAGGAGGTCGGGGTAGCCGGGGGTGCCGAAGGCCCCGCCGACCACGTGGATGGCGATCAGGATCAGGGTGGCGACCCGCAGGCCCGAGAGGATCACCGGCCAGGCCAGGGGCAGCTGCACCCGGATCATCCGGCGCACCGCGCCCATGCCGACACCCTTGGCGGCCTCGAGCACCGCAGGGTCCACCGCGTTCAGGCCGGCGACGACGTTGCGCAGGATCGGGTAGATGCCGTAGATGACCAGGGCGGCGATGGTGATCGTGGCCCCGAGGCCGACCCACTTCTGCAGCAGGCCGAACAGCGCCAGCGAGGGCACGGTCAGCGCCAGCGCGGAGGCCACCAGCAGCGTGTCCTGGCTGCCCTTGCGGGCCGTGCGTGACCACGACTCCGGGGTGAAGCGATTGGTGTAGAGCGCGATCCCGACCAGCACCGAGACGGCGGTCGCCGCCAGTACCGCGTAGAGCACGATCAGGAAGCTGATCCGCCCGAGGATGACCAGCTCGACCCACTCCTGCGAGAGGTAGTCGAGGAAGGTCACGATGGTTCTCCCGTTCCCGTGCTGGTTTGGTCGCGGCGCTCGACCGCTGCGAAGCCGGTCACTCTCCCTCGGCCGGTTGCCACCATCCGATCGGGTGGCTTCGGCTGCGCGCCCTCCCGTTCCTCAGTTGCACGCCGTCGACCTGACCGTAAGTGCACCGACACATCGTCGTCACCCCTTCGGCAAAGGCTCCGGTGAGTTGAGTGCGGGATCGTTACCAAGTGACGGAGATCGTTACTCCGACGGCGGGCTGGGCTGGTGTCCCCGGTGTTGGAGATCGCTTTACGGTCGGACTTGGCCGGGATGGGGTCGCGTCCTTGGTCCGGATGAACGGTTCGCAGCGCTGGTTCCAGCCGGCGATGAACTGGGAGATGCCCTCGACGAGTTCGGCCACGCTGGTGTGCGTGCCGCGGCGGATGGCCTGGTGTGATGATCCCGAAGAAGATCTCCACCAAGTTCAGCCACGCTTTCGTCGACCGTGACGGGGCGATCGTGAACACGGTGGTGTCGGGCCGACGAACACCCAGCACCACCAGCGGTGGCTGTCCTTGCCCGCCACGGCGGCGAACACCTTCCAGCTGGTCTCATCCACGTGCAGGTGCGCCGCGGCCGAGTTCCGCTCGGTGATCCGTTCGGCCAGCGCGGTGCCCTCGGCCACATCGAGCCCGTCGTGGGCCAGCGCGGCCACGCGATCGCGTAAGCATTCGGAGCTCCCGTCAAGCGGACTGGCACACGGGGCGTTCAGGGTGGGGTTTGGGCAGCTCACGCGGAGCAGGCGTCGCTGCCGATGTGGGCTCGGTCGTGTCGGGCTCGGGGCCGCCGCAGGCGCGGCGGTGGGGGTTGTGGGCCCAGGCGGTGAGATCGTCGGTGCTCGCGCCCAGGGCCGGAACCGGGTCAGCGTCGCACCGGCGGGGGCACTGGCACCGGCTTGGGCGCATTCCTGGAGGTAGGCGGTGAGGTAGGCCAGCGGGTTGAGCCCGGCCCGTTCGGCGGTGGCGGTGATGGTGAACACGCGGCTGGCCAGCTGCGCGGAGACCATCGAGCCGGAGCCGTAGTAGTTCTTGTGCCCGGCCATCGGCCCGCGCAGCGCCCTGTCGGGGACCTGCTGGTGGTGCAGGTCGGGCACGCGTTCGAGCGGGCGACGGAGGTCGGGCGACGCCGGCCGGACCTCTGACCGGCGGGCGTGCACCACGATGTCGCGGACGGTCGGCTCGTGGCCCTCGTGCTGCAGGGGTTGAACGTGTGCAAGCCGGCCGCGAGCTCCGGTGGGAGCTGCGCGCCAAGGGCGCCGACGGCTGCCGGGGCCTGCTCGGGGCTGCTCGGGGCGGCCCGACCCGCGCTCAACCCAGGTCGACACCGCGGGCGAAGGTGTCGCACCGTGACGGGTCGCCGGTGTCGTAGCCGATGGAATACCAGCGCTCGCGCTGGGCGGAGCTGCCGTGGCTGAACCGGCTCTCGTCCACCTGGCCGCCACCGAGCTGGGTCTGGATGTAGTCGTCCCCGATGCGGGCGGCGGTGTCCAGCGCGGCGGCGACGTCGTCCTGCGTGACGCCGACGATCAGCGGCTCGCCCGAGGACGTCGGCACGGTGGTGGCGTGGTTGGCCCACACCCCGGCGTAGCAGTCGGCCTGCAGCTCCAGGCGCACCGAGCCCGAGGTCGGCCCGGTGTCGCCGCGCTGCACGCGCGAGGTCGTGCCGAGCAGGGCCTGGATGTGGTGGCCGTACTCGTGGGCCATGACGTACGCGCGGGCGAACGTGCCGCCCCGCGCGCCGAAGGTGGACTCCAGCTCATCGAAGAACGTGAGGTCGATGTAGACCTCGTTGTCGCCGGGGCAGTAGAAGGGCCCGACAGCCGAGGTCGCGCTGCCGCAGGCGGTGTCGACGCCGTCGGTGAAGAAGTTGGTGCGGGGCGGCTGGTAGGTCTGGCCCGAGCGGGCGAACGCGTCGGTCCAGTAGCCGTCGAGGGAGTTGACGACGGCGACGACCTCGCAGTCGAGCCCGGTGTTCGCGTCGGCGCCGGTCGCGCAGCTCTCGGCGACCTGCGAGGTGTCGACGGCCTGCCCGCCTGCGAGGCCCGAGAGCCCGCCGGGCCGCGCGAACCCGTCTGCGCCGGTGCCCCCGAGCTGGGAGATCAGGAGGTACAGGATGAGCCCGACGACGCCGAGGCCGCCGCCTCCGACGGCGACCCGTCCACCGAGCGCCCGTCCACCGAGCGCCCGTCCGCCGCGCCTGCCGCCGCGCAGGTCGTCGATCCGCGAGGTGTCGAGGTCGGCGTTCTCGTTGAACCGCATCGCTGTCTCCTTCTGCCGCGGAGATCCCACCACACCGGTCGTTCACCGACATCGGATGCCCGCGCTCGATCTCGGCGTCAGGTGAGCCGTCCGCGCAGTGTCGCGACACCGTCGCCGGTGAGCTCGGTGCAGTAGCCGCCGCGTCCGGCCATCGCCATGGTGAGCGCGAGGGTGGTGCCGGAGACGAGTGGCCCGACACCGTGCGTGAACGGCCCGTCCGTCGCGACCAGCCGCAGTCCGCTGGTCAGAGTCCTGCTGGGCACGGTGAAGTCGGCCGTGACGTAGAATCTCGCCACCCGGGTGACGGCGTCGACCGGGTAGTCGTGCCGGATGCCCAGCGGTCGCCGGATGTCCTCCGCGTGCACGATCACCTCACCGAGCCACGCCGCCTTCGGGCCGAACGTCGACGTCCGGCTGGCGGCGATGCGGCAGAAACGGTCGTAGGTCTCGGCCGGGCTCGCGCCGAGCTGCTCGGCGAGCCGGTCGGCCACGTGCTTGTCGAAGTCGAAGCGGCAGCGGAGCACGCTCCACATCCACCGCAGCGGGCCGAGGGTGGCCGCCGACGTGAGGTGCGCGAGCACCTCCCGCACGCTCAGCCCGTCGCACAGCGAGGGCGTGGCCCACTGCTCCGCGGTGAGGCAGGCGAGGTCGGCGGCCAGTGCCGTCCGTTGGGTGTGGACGGTCGGCCAGATGTCGGCGGTGGCGGTGTCGTTCACGGCTGGGTCCTCCTGAGCGCGGTAGATCGGTCGAAAGCATGACTCAGGAGGCGAGCCGGAATCATCGCTCGCGTCGGACGGGGCGAGGTCGAGGAACCGGGCCGGGCCGACGACGCACTACGCTGCAGGCAGGGAAGCGTGGCAGAGCGGCCGAATGCACTCGCCTTGAAAGCGAGCAGTGGGCAACCACTCGGGGGTTCAAATCCCTCCGCTTCCGCCAGTCCTTCGTCACGAGCAGCCGGGACTCATCGCCCCGTTTCGGCGCACCATCTCGGCGATCCAGGTGGGTGCATACGGGGACGTGCAGCCCGCGGGAGTCGGATAGTCCTTGAGCACTTCCAGGCGCTCACCGATGTCGACGGCGCGGGCACGGTGCGCGGCGTGCTCGATCCCGATCCAGCCGAGGCACTCGTTCATCGCCCACTGCAGGCGAGGCGGCGCGTCCTTCATCTGCGCCTCGATGACGTCGAGCACCCCCGTGAGGTCGATGCCCTCGGGCCGCTTCGTCACGCGCGCGGTGGTCAGTGCCCAGCCCGCACTCGCGACCGCCGGGTCGGGATCGGCGGACCAGGCCAGGCGCAGCTCGTCGGCGTGCGGGTTCTTCTTCGCCACGTAGTTCACGAACCAGTCGTGCACCTTGGGGGTGCGCGCCTCGCGCACCATGGCGTCCAACTCGTCACGCTGGAACGCCTTCGGGCGGCAGATCAGGGTCGCCAGCAGTCTCGCCGCGCTGTCGCCGGTCGTCCAGAGCCGGGAGGCGAGTTCGTGCTGTGTCCCCAGCCGCTTCGCCAGCGCGCGCAGCCTGCCCAGGTTCGCGCCGTGATCGTCCCCGTGCCTGGCGTTCACCTCGCGTGCCCTCGGGTCCTCGAGCTCGGCCAGCCGGGCCAGCACCTCGGCCACCGTCGACGTCGTCTCGGCCACCTCAGCTGCCTGCGTTCTCGCCGAGGTAGAAGGCGGTGGTGCGGTCGGCCGCCGCGGTGGCGTCTTCCGTCGGTGTTCCGGCACGCACCGACGCTTCGGCCCAGCGTCCGCTCACGACTCGGAGGAACCGCTGTGCGGGCGCGGTCCGGGCGAAGGCATCAGGGTCCTCCGGGCGGTCCTGCCCGGTGGCCACGTGCAGCGACAGGCCCAGCAGGGCGAGGTCCCACCCCACTCCGGTGGCACCCGGCCCGAACCGGATCCAGAACTCCGAGCCGGCGTCGCCGGTGTGCCCGTGCTCGAGGGTGAGCCGTGCCCGGTCGCCCTCCGGAGCGAGGCGCACGGCCACCTGGCTGGAGTCCCCGGCGAACTCCCACGTCACCGTGAACGACCGCGGCGGCTCGCAGGCCACCACCTCGCCGGAGGCGTTGCCCTCGACCTGGTAGCGACCTCCCAGCCGGAGATCACCGCTGACCGGCGCGAACCAGCGCGCGAGCCGGTCGGGCCGCGTGCAGGCCTCCCAGAGGTCGTCCACCGTGGTCGGATAGGACTGGCTGATGGTCTGAACGGTGTGCTGCCTGTTCCCGTCGTGCTCGACGGTGAGCTCGCGGCGCACCTCGTCGGGCTGGGCGGCGATGATCTGCTCGGGTTCCTCGGTCACGGCTGCTCCTCGTCGTCGGGGGACGCCGACCCGGCCCCATCGAGGCGGTGCGTCCGACCCCCGGCGCTCTAGGGGGCGCGCGCGTCCACACCCGGCGC
>JAKDLE010000700.1 GCA_030453005.1 Pseudonocardia sp.
AGGCGACGTCGATGGTGATGCCCTGCTCGCGCTCGGCGCGCAGGCCGTCCACCAGCAGGGACAGGTCGGGGGTGGACAGCCCCTTGTCGACCGAGGCGCGGTGCACGGCCTCGATCTGGTCGGCCAGCACCGACTTGGTGTCGTAGAGCAGGCGGCCGACGAGCGTGGACTTGCCGTCGTCGACGGAGCCGGCGGTTGCGAAGCGGAGCAGATCCTTGGACACGTCAGAAGTACCCCTCGCGCTTGCGGTCTTCCATGGCGGCCTCGGACATCCGGTCATCGGCGCGGGTGGCCCCGCGCTCGGTGAGCCGCGACGCCGTGACCTCGGCGATGATCTCGTCCAGGGTCGAGGCGGTGGACTCGACGGCGCCGGTGCACGACCCGTCGCCCACGGTCCGGTAGCGGACCGTCCTGCGCTCCACGGCCTCCGCCCCGCGCGGCCCGCCCCACGGGCCCTCCGCCAGCCACATCCCGTCGCGGCGGAACACCTCGCGCTCGTGGCTGTAGTAGATCGACGGCAGCTCGATGCGCTCGCGCCGGATGTAGCGCCAGACGTCGAGCTCGGTCCAGTTGGAGATCGGGAACACGCGGACGTGCTCGCCCGGCGCGTGCCTGCCGTTGTAGAGGTTCCACAGCTCGGGACGTTGGCTGCGGGGGTCCCAGCGGCCGAAGCCGTCGCGCAGCGACATGATCCGTTCCTTGGCCCGGGCGCGCTCCTCGTCGCGGCGCCCACCGCCGAACACCGCGTCGTGGCACAACTCGGCGATCGAGTCGAGCAGCGGGACGGTCTGCAGCGGGTTGCGGGTGCCGTCCGGGCGCTCGGCGAGGCGGCCGTCGTCGATCCACTCCTGGACGTGGGCCACCTCCAGCCGCAGGCCGAGGCGTTCCACGATCCGGTCGCGGAACTCGATCACCTCGGCGTAGTTGTGCCCGGTGTCGACGTGCAGCAGGGGGAACGGCACCGGTGCGGGCGCGAACGCCTTGACCGCCAGGTGCACCAGCAGCGTGGAGTCCTTGCCGCCGGAGAACAGGATCACCGGGCGGTCGAACTCGCCCGCCACCTCGCGGAAGATGTGGATCGCCTCGGACTCCAGCGCGTCGAGGGCGTCCATCGTCGGTGCGGTCACGTGTGCAGACCGCACTCGGTCTTGGCCGTGCCCGCCCAGCGGCCGGACCGCGGGTCGGCTCCGGGGGCAGGTCGGGCGGTGCACGGCGCGCAGCCGATGCTCGGGTAGCCCTGCGTGACCAGCGGGTTGACCAGCACCGCGTGCTCGGCGATGTAGGCGTCCATGTCCTCGTCGCTCCATGCGGCGATCGGGTTGATCTTCGTCAGCCCGAACTTCTCGTCGTAGGTGATCAGCGGCGTGCCCGCGCGGGTGGGGGCCTCGACGCGGCGCACCCCGGTGACCCAGGCGTCATAGCCTGCGAGCGTCTCGGCCAGCGGCTCGACCTTGCGCATCGCGCAGCAGGCCCCCGGGTCGCGGGCGAACAGGTCCTTGCCGAACTCCGCGTCCTGCTCGGCGACCGTCCGCCGCGCCGAGGCGTTCACGATCCGCACGTCGTAGGTGTGCCCGACCGCGTCGCGGGTGCCGATGGTCTCGGCGAAGTGGTAGCCGGTGTCCAGGAACAGTACGTCGACGCCGGGCGCCGCCCTCGACGCGAGGTCGACGAGCACCGCGTCCTGCATGTTCGACGCGACGATGAGCCGCTCGCCGAACGTCCGTGCCGCCCAGGCGAGCAGCTGCTGCGCGGTGGCGTCGGGCCCCAGGTCGGCGGCGCCGCGCTCGGCGACCGCCCGGAGGTCAGTGGCTACCGTCATCCCGGAGCTCCGATCCCGATCATCTTCAGCGTGAACGTGCGCAGGCAGACACGGCAGTACCAGGCCCCGTGGGCGGCCCCGGCAGGCCGCAGGTCCTCGTCGCCGCAGTACGGGCAGTGGAACGGAACCGCGCGCTCACTCACCGGTACGCACCCGCGTCATGTGAGGTCGTCCTCGGACGCTCGTCGCACCCATTGCGCGAAGCGTTCGTCTCCCGCGCGCTGCTCGGCGTAGCGGCGGACGACGCGCTCGACGTAGTCGCCCAGCTCTCCGCTCGTGACCTTCAGGCCGCGGACCTTGCGGCCGAACCCGGAGTCGAGCCCCAGCCCGCCGCCCAGGTGCACCTGGAAGCCCTCCACCTGGTGGCCGTTCCCGTCGGTGACGATCTGGCCCTTGAGCCCGATGTCGGCGACCTGGGTGCGGGCGCAGGCGTTCGGGCAGCCGTTGAGGTGGATCGAGACCGGGGGGTCGGGATGCACGTCGATGAGGCGCTTCTCCAGCTCCTCGACCAGCCGGATCGCCCGTTCCTTCGTCTCGACGATCGCGAGCTTGCAGAACTCGATGCCGGTGCACGCCATCGTGGTGCGGCGCCACGGCGACGGGCGGGCCTGCAGGCCGAGCTCGTCGACCTCGCGCGTGAAGGCCGCGAGCCGCCGGTCGGGCACGTC
>JAKDLE010000701.1 GCA_030453005.1 Pseudonocardia sp.
GGGCTGGTGACCCCGGGGGGGGGGGGGCCCACCCCCGCTGACATGGCCCCGTTTGTGGTCCAATAATACCCCGGGCCCCGGGCGCCGCTTTGAGCGGCGACCCGGGAGTGCGGGGTCAGGGGCGAGTCGTGGTGAGATCCGTGCGGAACTGCATCGCTCGGTAGGGGTGGTTCGTCCGGGTGTTCCATTGGCTGACCACCAGGTGCAGGTCGTCCAGCCGGGAGCCGGGGAGGAGGTAGCCGCCGTAGAGCTGCGCCACCCGGCCCTGCGCGTGGTCCTCCTCGTCCCAGCCGCAGCCGTGCAGCACGGTGGTCGGCGGCACCTGGTGCAGGTCGGCGGTGGGGGAGTCGAGTACGCGCACGTCGATGCGGTAGCCGCCCTCGTCGAACGCCGCGAGCAGCCAGCGGTCCCCGCCCACGGCCCCGGGCACCCGGCGCAGGCTCAGCTCGCCGAACCGGCCCGGGAGCACCTCGGTGGGGGGCCGACCCCAGCCCCAGGTGTCGCCGTCGGATCCCCAGCCCTGCCACGCGGACGGCGTGGCGAGGGCGTACTCGGGCACCCGGTGCAGCAGCAGCCCGTGCGCCCGCTGGAAACCCGTGCTGAAGGCGTACACCCAGCCGTCGCCGCCGCGCTCCCAGGTGAGCATCTGGAACAGCCCGCCGTGGTGGTCGCCGGGCCACCTCGTCCCGGTGGGGCGCCAGGTGGCGCCGTCGTCGCGGGAGGCGTGCAGCTCCGTCCAGCGGACACGGCCCAGCCCGCGGCACACCATGACGTGCAGGTACACCGTGTCGCCGACGGTGATCACGTCGGTGGGCAGTACGGTGCTGACCCGGCGCAGCCGCCACCCGTCGCGGCGGACGAGGTTGTGCCGGTAGCGCACCACCTGCTCGGCACGGGCGCCGCGGCCCGCGCAGCCGGTCCACCGCAGGCCCGTCGACACGGTGGCGGGGTCGCCGAACAGCACCACGGGCGACCGCCAGCCCGGCCCGCCCGCGTGCGGCCCGGTGAAGGTGTCGCCGAAGACCGAGACCAGCCTGCCGTCCGGGGCGACGGTCGTGGCGCCGAGGTCGGTGCCCCCGACGCCGAAGCGGTCGGTGTGCCCGGGACCGGTCAGGTCGGTGACCTTGCGCGTCGTCACGCGGGTCCGCGTTCGATCGGGCAGCTCATGCACCGCGGCCCGCCGCGCCCCCTCCCGAGCTCGCCACCGGGGACCTCCAACACCTCGACCCCGTGGCGGCGCAGGTGGGCGTTGGTGGTGGCGTTGCGCTCGTAGGTCACGACGACGCCCGGCGCGACGGCGAGGGTGTTGCAGCCGTCGTCCCACTGCTCGCGTTCGGCGGCGTGCACGTCCTGCTCCGCGGTGAGCACGCGGATCCCCGGCAGGCCCAGCGCCTCGGCGATCGCGGCGTGCATGGCGTCCGGGTGATGATCGGTGATGTGCAGCTCCTTGTCGTTGTCACCGGGGCGCACCGTGTACGCGGGGAGCATGCCCAACCCGGCGTACTGCGTGAACGTCTCCTCATCGACCATCGTCAGCACGGTGTCGAGGTGCATCAGGGCGCGCAGCCGCGGCATCCGCAGCGCGACGATCCGGTCCACCTCGCCGCCCGCGAACAGGCGGCGGGCCAGCCGTTCGACGCCCGCGGCCGTGGTCCGCTCGCTCATCCCGACGAGCACGGCGCCCCCGCCGAGCACCAGGATGTCGCCGCCCTCGGTGCTGGCCGGGCCGTTGGTCGAGCCGTCGGACCACGTCTCGAACGCGGCGTCGGCGAACAGCGGGTGCCAGCGGTAGACCGCCTCGTAGTGCACCGTCTCCCGGATCCGGGCCTGCCTGCGCATGCTGTTGATCGACACCCCGCCGCCGATCCACGCCGAGGTGTCGCGGGTGTAGAGGTGGTTGGGCAGCGGTTCGAGCACGAAGTCGTCGGGGTCGAGCACGTGGAAGGCGACCGAGCGTGGTTCGGGGATCCGCATCAGCACCTCGCGCTTGGTGATGCCGCCGACCAGGTGCTCGGTGAGCGTGTCGAGGTCCATCGCGTCGAAGTGGTTGCGCAGGGCGTCGATGGCCAGCGGGCCGTACACGCGCTCGTCGAAGATCCGGTCCAGGATGTAGGCGTGCGCCTCCGGGATCTCGACGCATCTGCGCAGCAGCTCGTCGAACAGGTGGACGGTGACGCCGCGGCCGCGCAGCAGCGCCGCGAACACGTCGTGCTCCTCCTGCGCCCGGTGCACCCACAGCACGTCGTCGAACAGCAGGCGGTCCTTGTTCCCCGGCGTCAGCCGCTTGAGCTCCAGGCCGGGCCGGTGCAGGATCACCTGGCGCAGAGGCCCGACCTCGGAGTCGACGCGGTACATGCGTCCCATCCTGCACCCCCCGCCGCACCGGTGATCGTCGTCGGCGGTACCAGGGCGTCACGGATGTCGCCCTCGCACCACAGACGCCGATCTTCGACACGGGCGCGCCCCCCGACGGCCCCGGTCACCGC
>JAKDLE010000702.1 GCA_030453005.1 Pseudonocardia sp.
GCCGCTGCGGAGCTGGGGCGGATCAACGTCGAGCTCGGCGGCCTCGACCCTGCCGTGGCCGCGGCGGCGCGGGCGCACGTCGACGACGCCACCGCGGCGCGGGAGGCGCTCGCCGGGGCGCGATCGTGAATGCCGACCTGATCGACGGCCGGGCGTACGCCGCCGACCTGCGGGCCCGGCTCACCGCGGAGGTGCACGAACTTGGCCGGGGAGGGCCTGCGGCCGGGCCTCGCCACCGTGATCGCGGGTGACTCGTACCCCGCGCACGCCTACGAACGGCGGGTGCGACGGCTCGCGGAGGACCTCGGCTGCCACTATGCGTGCGAGGCCCTGCCCGCCGACGTCGCGGAGGCCGACGCGGTGGCGGCCACCGGCAAGCTGAACGCCGACCCGCGGATCTCCGGGATCCTCGTGCTCCGGCCGCTGCCGCCCCAGGTCTCCGAGGCTGCGCTGTACCGGGCGCTGGATCCGCTCAAGGACATCGAGTGCGTGCACCCGGTGAACGCCGGGCTGCTCGCGTTGGACCGGCCGCGGTTCGTCCCGTCCACGCCCGCGTCGGTGTTCCACCTGCTCGACCGCTACCTCGAGGAGTCCGGCGACGACGCAGCCGAGTTCTACCGGAGCAGTAGCGTGGTGATCGTCGGACGGTCGGCCAACGTGGGCAGGCCGGCCGCGATGCTCGCCATGCAGCGCGGCGCCACGGTCATCTCGTGCGACGTGCACAGCGCCCGCGCCGGGCTGCTGCACGACCACGTCGCCGCGGCCGACATCCTCGTGGTCGCCGCCGGGGTGCCGGGTCTGCTGGGTGGCGAGCACGTGAAGGACGGCGTGATCGCCGTCGACGTCGGGATCAACGCGGTGCCCGACCAGGTCATCGGTGGCGTGCGACTGGTCGGCGACCTCGACTACGACAGCGTCGCCGCGCGCGCCAGGGCGGTCACGCCGGTACCCGGCGGGGTCGGGCCGGTCACCTACACCCGGCTGCTGCACAACACCGTCGCCGCTGCCCGCGCCGGTCTCGGAGTGGCCATGGCCCGCCCGTGGACCGAAGGGCTCGTCTCGGCGCCCGGCTAGCAGGTAGGTGCGGCGGCTCGGTGTTCGGGGCAGTCCACCCGGAGCGTGGCCGGGGACAGCGCGGTGTCCAGCAGGGTGCACCAGCCCTCGCCCGCCTGCTCGCCACGGAAGAACCGGCAGGTCAGACAGTTCCGGGCGGTGCTGATGTGGCCATCGACGTTGAGCTCGGCGATCACCTGGAGGATCGAGGCGAGGGCTTCTGCCTTCCGCTCGGTCGCCTGGCGGCGCAGGGCCCCGAGCAGCGGGCCGCGCCAGTGCCGCAGCTGCCGCGCCGTCTCCAGACCGCGCGGCGTGGCCGTCCACACGCGCGGCTCGGGGGGCTGCCCGCGCTCGACCATGCCCTTTACCGCGAGGGTCCGCAGCGCGTCGCTGACCGTCGGCGCGGACACCTCGAGCCACCCGGCCAGCGCGCCGGTGCCCTCGCGCGGCGCGGAGCCGGAGGTGATCCGCAGCAGCAGCTGCGCCTGGGTCGGCGACAGCCCGTCCGCCGCGGCGGACCGGCGCAGCATCGCGCGCGCCGCGTCGCCGAGCCGTTCGACGGCATCGGCGAGCCGCCCGTCCAAATCCGGCGGCTCGCCGACCATCCGTGCCTCCTGTGTCCTACCAGTCCTGGACAGCGTAGGGCCGAGCCCACAACGCGACCTGCATCGTGACCGACTTGCACCACGCGGCGTACATCCGGTCGACGTCGGCCGCGGGGTGGCCCTTGCGCTCGAGGAACGGCCGCATGGTGGCGGTGATCGGGAAGATGAACGCGATCAGGTAGCGCAGCGGCACCACCGGGGCGGCGTCGACACCGTCGGTGCGGTTCTTCTTCTCCGGCGTGTGGCGCAGCCCGATCTCGTGCTGGTAGGCCAGCCAGCGCTCGTCGTAGGGGCGGCGGCAGGTGTCCAGGATCCAGCGGCCGAACCGCTGGTAGACCGCGTCGAGGTAGGCCTGCACCGGCTCGCCGTCCGGGCCGGCGAAGGAGGCCACCAGGTGCGGGTGCGAGCCGACGAACCCGTACCAGGTGTCGAGCACGTCGGTGACCTGGTCTTCGAGCACGTCCCCGGCCATGGCCAGCGCGGCGGCGTCGTCCGCGCCGAACAGCACGCTCGCCTTGAGCCGCTCCAGGTCCTCGAGTCCCACCGGGGACGGTGGCGGCGCGGTGTCGTCGAAGGTGTAGCCGGCCGGTGGCGTGGTGGTGGTCATCGCGTTCCCCTCGATAGATTTAGGACTCCTAAGTACGGGTGTAGGCTAGCCGGGCGCGCTCGCCGAGGGAAGGATCTGCCCATGACCGACCTGCTCGCCGCCGCACCGGAGCTCGACGTCGCCGAGTGGCTCAACTCGGATCCGCTCACCCTCGCCGACCTGCGCGGGCGGGTGGTGGTGCTGGAGGCCTTCCAGATGCTCTGCCCGGCCT
>JAKDLE010000703.1 GCA_030453005.1 Pseudonocardia sp.
CCCAGCTCGGCGTCGATGCGGGTCCGGGTGCCTGCCAGCAGCTCGGCGCACCACGTCCGCGCCCGGGCCCGCTCGGCGGCCGCGCGACGGGCGCGCAGCGCCGCGCACAGCACCAGCACCCCCGCCCCGACGGCAGGCAGGAGCACCGCGGGCCCGGCGAGCCCGGTCAGCGGGGCGGCGGCCAGCGGCAGCACCGCGAGCCGCCACGCACCGGTGTCGGTCAGCACGTCCACGAGCCCGACCGGGCGCGGCGGCGGCGCGGCGGGAGCGGGCGGTGGCACGGGTGGGAGGACGGGCCATCGCGGCGGCAGCGGTAGGCCGCGGTCGGCGGCGAGGCGCCGTACGGCGCCGCGCGCCTCGCCCGACCACCGCCGGTGCGCCGCGTACCCGATCGACCCGACCGCGGCCGCCACCATCGGGGGGAGGGCGCGGTGACCGCCGCGGTGCAGGTGGAGGTCGACCTCCCGGGCCAGCTCGGCCAACGCGTCGGCGGCCTCCGCTGCGGCGGCGGCCCGGGCAGGTAGCAGCGAGTCCCGCAGGCCGGCCCGGTGCCCGGGCGTGAGCAACAGCAGCTGGTCGTGCAGCTCGCGGCGCCGGGCGCGCACCGCGTCGGCGTAGCGGTCGGGGGCGTAGCGGGCGGGGACGGCCTGTTGGTACACGGCTGAACGGGACATGGAGCCACGGTGGCACCGCAGGATGCTCCGGCGGGGCCGAACGGGCAGACCGTGTGCGATCGTGAACGCCGTGACCCCACCGACTGCCTCCGGGGCGACCGTCCCCGGATCGCGGATCGCGACGTTCGTGCACCACCGCGCCCGCCTCACCGAGGGCCAGCAGCGCGCCTGGGACCGGTCGTGGCCCACACACGGCCGCGATGTCGACGACCTGCTCGCAGGCGCCGTGGCCTACGACCCGCCCGCCTGGTTCGGTCGGCGGGCGCCGCTGGTGCTGGAGATCGGGTCGGGAATGGGCGAGTCCACCGCCGCGCTCGCCGCCGCCGTGCCCGACCACGACCACCTCGCCGTCGAGGTGTTCGAGCCGGGGCTGGCGCAGCTGCTCATGCGCATCGAGGACGCCGGGCTGACGAACCTCGCGGTGCTGCGGGGCGACGCGGTCGAGCTGCTGCGTGCGTGCGTGCCGCCGGGCTCGCTGACCGAGGTGCGGATCCTGTTCCCCGACCCGTGGCCCAAACGCCGACACCGCAAACGGCGGCTCGTGCAGCCCGAGGTGGTGGGGCTGCTGGCCTCGCGGCTCGTGCCCGGCGGCGTGCTGCACCTGGCCACCGACTGGGACGACTACGCCGCCCAGATGCGCAACGTGTGCGACGCGGAACCGCGGCTCGACGGCGGCTCGACGCCGCGTCCGGCGTGGCGGCCGGTGACGAAGTTCGAGGAGCGGGCCCAGGTCGAGGGCCGCGACGTGCACGACCTGCGCTACCTCCGCCGCACGGGTTGACCGGAAGTCACAGTGCGTGAGCGGAATAGGAAGGTCGACGGCCCCGGCACGGGGATCGGCCCGCGGATCGGGGGGCGCGTGACGGTTCACGCACCCCGCGCTCACGTGGTTCGGCAGCCTCACCCCGGTCTACCACCGTTTCTCGCCACCCGCCCGGCCTACCTGCTGCCTGGCTAGCACTTGTGCTACCTTCGGTCCATGACGGTCGTGGGGCTCCGTGAGCTTCGGCAACAGGCTTCCGAGCTGGTCCGCCGCGTCGAGGCGGGCGAGGAGCTCACGATCACGGTCGCGGGCAGGCCCAGTGCCCGGATGGTGCCGATCGCCCCGCAGTCCTGGCGCACGTACCCGGAGGTGGCCGAGGTGTTCCGCGGCGCCACCGACCCGGAGTGGTCCGCCGACCGCGACCGGATCGACGACGCCCTGCGCGATCCGTGGTCGTCGGGGTGAGGGCCGTACTTGACACCAACCTCGTCATCGCCACGGATGTGCCGGCGCTACCGGGTGAACTGGCGGTCAGCGTGGTGACGATGGCCGAGCTGCACTTCGGTGTGTTGGTCGCCCGTGGAGCGGAGGTCCGCGCCGAGCGTCTGCGCCGACTCAGCGTGCTGCAGCGCCACTTCGACCCGCTGCCCGTCGACGACGCGGTGGGCGAGAGCTACGGCCGACTTGCCGCGGCCGTGGTGGCAACGGGTCGACAGCCCCGGGCTCGCACGATGGACCTGCTGATCGCGGCCACGGCGCACGCCCACTCGGCCCGGCTGTACACCCGCAACGCCGACGACTTCGTGGGCCTCGCCGGTCTCGTGGACGTCGTCGCCGTCTGACAGGGCTTCAGATAGGCGGCGCGAGCCCGGGCACCTGCCGCGTCCGCCCCCGGAACTCGGCCACGACGACCTCCCCGACCCGCACGGTGACGTCGTAGAGCCCGGACCGTCCGCTCCGCGCCCGTTCGACAGCCGAGGCCACAACCTCGTCTCCCAGCGCGGCGGTCCGCAGGAACGCGATGTCGGCTCCCGACG
>JAKDLE010000052.1 GCA_030453005.1 Pseudonocardia sp.
GAGCGCCGCACGTCGAAGGCGTCGGGGTCGGTGAAGTGCGCGGGATCGCGGTTGGCGGCCCAGTAGAACAACAGCACCTTGTCGCCCGCCGTCATCGGCTGCCCGCCCAGCGTCGCGTCGACGGCCAGCGTGCGCCGCATGTACACCACCGGTGACGCCCAGCGGACGATCTCCTCGATCGCCGTCGGCGTGACGTCGTCGAGGTCGGCCAGCCACGCCGCCCGCTGCTCGGGGTGGTCGGTGAGCAGCTTCAGGCCCCAGCTGATCGCGTTGCGGGTCGTCTCGTTGCCCGCCACCACGAGCAGGATGAAGAAGCTCGCGAGCTCGTCGGGGGTGAGCCGCTCGCCGTCGATCTCCGCGTTGACCAGTGCGGACGTGACGTCGTCGCCTGCGTGCTGCTCGCGGTGGCGCCCGAGGTCGCGCATCAGCTCGGCGAGCTCGTTGCCCGCCGCAAGCAGCGCCACGAGGATGTTGTCGGCGTCGGGCACGTACTCCGGGTCGCTCGCGCCGAGGATCACGTTCGACTTGCGGAACACGAAGTCGTACTGGCTCTCCGGCACGCCCATCATGTCGCAGACGATCGTGAGCGGGAGCCGGGCGGAGATCGCGGAGACGGCGTCGCACTCACCGGAGTCGACGACGTCGTCCACGATCCGGGTGGCGGTGGCCGCGACGTCGTCGGTGAGCGCGGCCAACCGCCGCGGGGTGAAGCCGCGCGAGACGATGCGGCGCAGCCGGGCGTGCCGCGGGTCGTCCGTGTTGATCATCGAGCCGTAGAACTCCAGGAACTCCGGCGGCATGTCCGCGATGCTGGTGGCGCCCGGGCCGGAGGTGAAGACCTTCGCGTCGCGGCTGGCCTCCACCAGGTCGTCGAGGCGGGTGAGCGCCCAGTACCCCGGGCCCTTCGGCAGGTAGGCGAAATCCGGCTCGGCGAAGAACGGCACCGGCTCCCGCTCGCGCAACGCCGCGAACGCCGCCGCCCGCTCCGCGATCGGGGCCGTCCAGAAGCGCTCGACGTCGGACAGGTCCGGCCGCCCGGCCCAGGTGGTGCTGGTCGACGTCATCGCCGAACCTCCTCGGGTTGGTGAAGCGGGTCACCGCCACCCTAGTTACCGAGAGGTAGGTATCAAGGGCCCCCGCGCGCCGCCGGGGCCGGACGCACTTCCGCCGATCACCACCCGATGATCGGCGGAGCTGTGCACCCACGGCCGCGGGAGCGACCGTCCCTGCACACTCCCGACGATCACCCCCGGGCGGTACCGACCGTCGATGCGCACGGGCACCAGCTCCGGCGGGACTGCCTTCCACCGCGCTCGGCGGCTCCTCGTGTTCGACCGCGGGGTGCGGCGCTTCGGGACGGCCGTCAGTACTCCTCGTGCTCGGACGCGGTCGGTGCCACGGCCACGTCGGCCGAGGACCCGCAGGGGTCGATGTGCCACCGGTCGAAGGGGTCGGGCAGTGCGCGCCACGCGCCCTCGCCCGCGGCCAGCTCCAGGTCGGTCAGCAGCGCCTCGCGCAGGTGCGCGTCGATCTCGTCGGGATCGGCGTCGTGGGTGAGCACGACGACGTCCTGGGCGCGGTCGCCGAAGCGCGGATGCCGGCCCAACGAGGCGAGCGCCCGCCGATCCGACGACGCGACCCCCCACGCGTCCGCGCCCGCACCGTCGAGCCAGTCGCCCGCGTGCCCGGCGCGCAACCCGTCCATGGCCCGGACCGCTGCATCCGGACCGCTGGGCACCGCGCACGTAGGATCCAAGGGTCCGCCGACACGTCGACTTCCGTGAGGAGCGCTGAGAAGAGATGGCATCCGGCAAGCCACTACGTCCGCCGCGCAAGAAGATCAACCCGCTGCACGCGAAGCGGATCAAGCACGTCGACTGGAAGGACACGAACCTGCTGCGCCAGTTCGTCTCCGACCGGGGCAAGATCCGTGCCCGTCGGGTCACCGGCCTGACCCCGCAGCAGCAGCGTCAGGTGGCCACCGCCATCCGCAACGCCCGCGAGATGGCACTGCTGCCCTACCCGCGTCCCGGACGGAGCTGACCGGGGGACGGATCCGACGAGCACGCAGCGGTGGACACACAGCTCAGGTCCCCGGCCGGTACCGATTTCCGGGCCCGGCCGGGGGTGTGTAGCATCGTTCTCGGCCACGAGGAGCGCGTCTCCCAGTGGTCTGTCGCCCCTTTAGCTCAGTCGGCAGAGCGTCTCCATGGTAAGGAGAAGGTCTACGGTTCGATTCCGTAAAGGGGCTCGGTGAGGTAGCGATGCAGCCTCGCACAGCGGTGTAGCTCAGCTGGTAGAGCAAACGGCTCATAATCGTTGTGTCGCCGGTTCAAGTCCGGCCACCGCTACCAGAGAAGATCTCGATCACAGCAGGAGGCACCCACGATGGGTAAGGCCACGGACGTCCGGCCGAAGATCACGTTGGCGTGCGAGCAGTGCAAGCACCGCAACTACATCACCAAGAAGAACCGTCGCAACGACCCCGACCGGCTCGGAATCAAGAAGTTCTGTGCCAACTGCGGCACGCACCGCGAGCACCGCGAGACCCGCTGAGCGGCGCTCGCAGAGCGAAGAGGCGACGCTGACGGTGCCCGACGCGAGCTATGTCGGCACGGCGCGGGCGCGGCCCCCCCCGACCGGGGGGGGGGGGCCGCGGGGCGGGCGGCCCCCCCCCCCCCGCGGGGGGCCCGCTTCTGTATGCCTGGATCCCGCCGCCGCCCAGGCCGCGGGTCATGCCGATCTCGTCGCGCCCCCCACGTTCAGCGTCACCTTCACGATGCCGCTGATCGAGGCGTTCCTGCGCGACCCGGCGTTCGGCTGGGACTACTCCCGAATGGTCCACGGCGACCAGTCGGTCACGCTGCACCGGCCGATCCACGCGGGCGACGAGCTCGTCACCACGATCCACGTGGAGGAGCTCACGGCCCGCGCGGGCAGCCACCTGCTCACGCTGCGCTGTGAGGTCACCGACCCCGACGGCGCCGCGGTCGCCACCACCCGGTCGCTGCTGGTCACGCAGGGGGAGTCGTGAGTTCACCGTCGCCGCGGCACCCCGGAAGCGGGCTCGGGAGCACCCGGACGGGCGACGAGCTGGCGACGCTGTCCCTGCGGGTCACCCGCGCAGACCTCGTCCGCTACGCCGGGGCGTCCGGCGACTTCAACCCGATCCACTGGAGCGACCGCGTCGCCACCGGAGTGGGCCTGCCAGGCGTCATCGCGCACGGGATGCTCACGATGGCGCTGGCGGGCAGGCTCGTCACGCAGTGGACGGGCGACCCCGCCGCGGTGCGCAGCTACGGAGTGCGCTTCACCCGTCCGGTCGTGGTGCCCGACGACGACATCGGCGCGGAGATCGAGCTGTCGGGGAGGATCACCGACGTCACCGACGGGGTCGCGAAGGTCGCGATCACCGCACGGTTCGACGGGAAGACCGTCCTCGGACGGGCCGTCGCCGAGGTCGCGCTGCCATCCTGACGCGCGCCGTCGTCCCGAGCGGTGTTGCGGGGTGTGCGATCCGCCTCGGCGGGGTGCCGTACACTTGACCCGCTGGGTGCGTCGTCAGGCGATGCACCCCTCCGCGGGTGGCAGTTCCTCCGGCGGAGTGGTCTAGGGGTGTAGCTCAACTGGCAGAGCAGCGGTCTCCAAAACCGCAGGTTGCAGGTTCAAGTCCTGTCACCCCTGCACTGCGTCTCGAAGGACGCGACTGTGTCTCCGGATGCGACTGCGTCCGGAGGGCGTACGGAATGACGAACCGGGCAGGTTCCACCGGCGAGCTGGAGGATGGGCGTGACGGACGAGCGTGAGGCGAGTGGTGACGGGCGGGAACGTCCGAGCTCCGCTGCCGACCGTCGAAGTCGACGAGCCGGCTCCACGCCCGACGACGGCAGCAAGGGACGAGCCACCGCGGTCCGTGACAGCCGCCCCGAGAAGGCGTCGCTGTCGAGCAGGCTGACCCGGTACCTGCGCGAGGTGGTCGCGGAGCTGCGCAAGGTCATCTGGCCGAACCGGAAGCAGCAGATCACCTACACGATCGTCGTGCTGGTCTTCGTGTCGGCGCTGGTCGCCTTCGTGGCACTGCTGGATCTGGTGTTCTCGCAGGGCGTCACGTTCCTGTTCGGCACCTGATCACGCACGACACGGCACAAGGAAGCGAGACGTACGTGAGTTCCCCAGACGGCGGCCCCAGGTTGTCCGAGATCGAGACCGACGCCGCTCCGGACGGCGAGCTCCCGGAGCAGCCCGCACAGGACGCCGACGTCGAGGCCGCTCACGGCGGCGAGGCGGTGTCCGACAGCTACACCGACACGGACACCGACAGCGACGACGTCGCCACGGTCGACGGTTCGGGCGACGAGTCGGGCGACGACCCCGAGGCCGACCCGGTCGAGGAGATGCGCGCGGCGCTGCGCCGTGCCCCCGGCGACTGGTACGTCGTGCACTCCTACGCGGGCTACGAGAACAAGGTGAAGACCAACCTCGAGACGCGCGTGCAGACGCTCGACGTCGAGGACTTCATCTTCCAGGTCGAGGTGCCTACCGAGGAGGTCACCGAGATCAAGAACGGCCAGCGCAAGCAGGTGCAGCGCAAGGTGCTGCCCGGCTACATCCTGGTCCGGATGGATCTCAACGACCAGTCGTGGGGCGCGGTCCGCAACACCCCGGGCGTCACCGGTTTCGTCGGTGCCACGTCCAAGCCCTCGCCGCTCACCCACGACGAGGTCATCAAGTTCCTGCTCCCGAAGGTCGAGCCGAAGCAGGCCGCCGCGGGGGGTAGGTCGGAGTCCGGTGCGAGCACGGGCGGCAAGTCCACGGTGGAGGTCGACTTCGAGGTCGGCGAGTCCGTCACCGTGATGGACGGGCCGTTCGCCACGCTCCCGGCCACCATCAACGAGGTCAACATCGACGCCCAGAAGCTCAAGGTGCTGGTGTCGATCTTCGGCCGCGAGACCCCCGTCGAGCTGGCCTTCAGCCAGGTCTCGAAGATCTGACCACCGCCGCGGTCGGCAGGTCCGCGGCGCGCACAACCACGACAGGACTGACTCAAGATGCCTCCCAAGAAGCGGAAGCTCTCCGCGATCATCAAGCTCCAGATCAAGGCCGGAGCCGCCACCCCGGCGCCGCCGGTCGGCCCCGCGCTCGGCCAGCACGGCGTCAACATCATGGAGTTCTGCAAGGCCTACAACGCGGCCACCGAGGCTCAGCGCGGCGACATCGTGCCGGTCGAGATCTCAGTGTTCGAGGACCGCTCGTTCTCCTTCGCTCTCAAGACCCCGCCCGCGGCGCGGCTGCTGCTCAAGGCGGCCGGAGTCGAGAAGGGCAGCGGCGAGCCGCACATGAAGAAGGTCGCCACGGTCACGATGGACCAGGTGCGCCAGATCGCCCAGACCAAGATGGCCGATCTCAACGCCGACGACGTCGACCAGGCCGCGAAGATCATCGCAGGCACGGCCCGCTCGATGGGGATCACCGTCAAGGGCTGAGACCCCCCACCTTCGTACGCGTGGGAGAGCCGAGCGCGGCTCGCACCACGACCTGAAACAGAACAAGGATTCAGACATGGCACAGCGCAGCAAGTTCTACCGCGAGAACGCGGAGAAGATCGACGCGGACAAGCTCTACAGCCCGCTCGAGGCCGCCGGGCTCGCGAAGACCACGGCCAGCACGAAGATGGACGCCACCGTCGAGGTCGCGATGCGCCTGGGTGTCGATCCCCGCAAGGCCGACCAGATGGTCCGCGGCACCGTGAACCTGCCCCACGGCACCGGCAAGACCGCCCGCGTGATCGTCTTCGCCACCGGTGACAAGGCCGTCGAGGCCGAGGCCGCAGGCGCCGACGTCGTGGGCGCCGAGGACCTCATCGAGCGCATCCAGGGCGGCTGGCTCGACTTCGACGCCGCCATCGCCACGCCCGACCAGATGGCCAAGGTCGGCCGCATCGCCCGCATCCTCGGCCCGCGCGGCCTGATGCCGAACCCGAAGACCGGCACCGTGACGCCCGACGTCACCAAGGCGGTCAACGAGATCAAGGGCGGAAAGATCAACTTCCGGGTCGACAAGCAGGCCAACCTGCACCTGGTCATCGGCAAGGCGAGCTTCGACACCGAGAAGCTGGTGGAGAACTACGGCGCCGCGCTCGACGAGATCCTGCGCGCCAAGCCGAGCGCCGCGAAGGGCCGCTACATCAAGAAGATCACGGTGAGCACGACGACGGGCCCGGGCATCCCCGTCGACCCGCAGCGCACCCGCAACCTCCTGGTGGACGAGACCCCCACGGCCTGACCCACTCGGAGGGGGAGTCAGGCCCAGTCGGCGAGCACAGCCTCCACGTCCTCCGCGGCCGAGGCCGTCGTGGGGAGCGTCGAGGCCGTCCGGGAGAAGCGCGGGGCGGGGGCGGCCTGAGTCACGCCGTCGTGCTCGACGATCGTGTCGCGGGCGGCGATGTGCGGGTGCGCGCCCACCTCACCGAACGCCAGCACCGGGGTGACGCAGGCGTCGGTGTCGCCGAACACCGCGGCCCACTCGTCGCGGGTGCGGCTCGCGAACACCTCGGTGAACCGGGCGCGCAGCGTGGGCCAGCCGTCGCGGTCGTACTGCGCGGGCAGCTCGGCGGGGTCGATGCCCAGGCCCGCGAGCAGGGCCGCGTAGAACTGCGGCTCCAGCGGCCCGACGGCCACGTGCCCGCCGTCGGCGCAGGTGTAGGTGTCGTAGAACGGCGCGTGGCCGTCGAGGAGGTTCGAGTCGGGGGTGTCGACCCAGGCCTTCTGGGACAACAGGCCCCAGAACATCTGGCTCAGCACCGAGGCGCCGTCCACCATCGCGGCGTCGACGACCTGTCCCTCCCCGGAACGCTGCGCCTCCCACAGCGCCGAGAGCACGCCGACGACGAGCAGCATCGAGCCGCCGCCGAAGTCGCCGACGAGGTTCAGCGGCGGCACCGGCCGCTGCCCAGCGCGGCCGATCGCGTGCAGCGCACCCGTCAGGGAGATGTAGTTGATGTCGTGCCCGGCGCGCTGGGCCAACGGCCCGTCCTGGCCCCAACCGGTCATCCGGCCGTAGACCAGCCGCGGGTTGCGGGCGTGGCAGTCATCCGGGCCGACGCCGAGGCGCTCGGTGACACCGGGTCGGTAGCCCTCCAGCAGCACGTCGGCGCGCTCGACGAGCCGCAGCACCGTCTCGGCGCCGTCGGCCGACTTGAGGTCGGCGGCGACGCGGCGACGGCCCCGCAGCGTGGGGTCGGGAACGCCTGCGTCGCCGAGCCGCAGCCCTCCGGGGCGGTCGACGCGCACGACCTGGGCCCCCAGGTCGGCGAGGATCATCGCCGCGTGCGGCCCCGGTCCGATCCCGGCCAGCTCCACGACCTTCAACCCTGCGAGCGGTCCACTCACCGATGACCTCCAGTTGATCGATATCGAACACAGGTTAGGCGACCGTGCCGGGACGGTGTCCACGCCGGGCGCCGACGTGGTCGCGGCCGAACCGGGAGTAGGGCCGCGTCCGAACGGGTATCCCGGCGCATCGCGTACCGGAGGTGAGCGATGGCAGACACGGCAGGGCGTGGCGCAGGCTCGGTGGCCGACCGCTTCCCGACCAAGCACCTGGCGCGCCCGGAGGTCAGGACGCTGCCGCAGCCGCCCGGCTCGACGTGGCGGCTGATCGGGCCCGGGATCATCGCGGCCGGGGTCGGGCTGGCGTCGGGCGAGTTCATCCTCTACCCCTACATCGCCTCCCAGGTGGGGCTGGTGTTCGTGTGGGCGGCGCTGGTCGGGCTGCTGACGCAGTTCTTCCTCAACATGGAGATCGAGCGCTACACGCTGGCCACCGGCGAGACCGCGCTGACCGGGTTCAGCCGGTTCTGGCGGCACTGGGGCCTGGTGTTCGCGCTGCTGACCTACTTCGCGAACCTCTGGCCCGGTTGGGCGACGAGCTCGGCGACCCTGGTCACGTACCTGTGGGGCGGGGACGTCCGGTGGATCGCGATCGGGATGCTGATCGCGATCGGGCTGATCCTGACCCTCGCCCCGGTCGTGTACGTGGCGCTGGAACGCACCGAGATGCTCAAGGTCGCGGCCGTGCTCGTGCTGCTCGTCGTCGGCGCAATTTTCGCCATCTCCGCGGACGCCTGGAGCGACCTGCCCCAGATCGTGACGAACGCGGCCATCCCGGCCGAGCAGCTCGGCTTCGCCCTGCTGCTCGGCGCGCTGGCCTTCGCCGGGGGCGGCGGCGGGCAGAACCTGGTGCAGAGCAACTGGATCCGCGACAAGGGCTACGGCATGGGCAGCTACGTCCCGCGGATCCAGAGCCCGGTCACCGGCAGGCCGGAGGCGGCGCCCAGTACCGGCTTCATCTTCGAGCCCACGCCGGAGAACCTGAGCCACTGGCGGACCTGGTGGCGCTTCGCGAACCGCGAGCAGCTCTACACGTTCGTGCTCATCTCCTTCCTGTCGATCGTGTTCACCTCGCTGCTGGCCTACTCCACGGTGTTCGGCCGCGAGGACCTGCCGGAGGACATCGGCTTCCTGCAGGTCGAGGGCAGGCAGCTCAGCGAGACCGTCGGGCCGTGGTTCGGCGCGTTCTTCTGGTTCATCGGCGCGTTCGCGCTGTTCGCGGCCGCGCTGGGGATCGTCGACTACACCAGCAGGCTGGCGGCCGACGTGCTCAAGACCAGCTACGTGCCGGGGACCTCCGAGAGCAAGCTGTACTTCGGTCTGGTCTGGGGCCTGGTGGTCATCGGCTGCATCATCCTGCTCGCCGGCTTCGTGCAGCCACTGGTACTGATCGTCATCTCGGCGACAACCGGTGGTCTGATGATGTTCATCTACTCCGCGCTGCTCATCCTGATCAACCGCAGGCTGCTTCCCGAGCAGATCCAGATCAAGGCGGGCCGGATCGCGGTGTTGTGCTGGTCGTTCGCCCTGTTCGGGGTGCTCGCGGCGCTGACGATCATCTCCCAGTTCGGGGAGCTGTTCGGCGGATGAGCGAGGGCCCGGCCTCAGTCGTCGAGCAGGCCGTAGCGACCGGCCAGCGCGGCGGCCTCGATGCGGTTGGCCGCGCCGAGGCGGTGCAGCAGAGAGGCGATCATGCGCTTGGCGGTGCGCTCGCTGACCAGCATCGGCTTCGCGATCTCGCTTGTCTCCAACCCCCGGGCGAGCAGCGTCCACAGCTGCAGCTCCCGGGTGTCCAGCCGGTCGAGCAGACCGTCGGCGGTGCGGTCGCCCGAGGCCAGCAGGGCGTCGAGGAGGTCGGGGCGCACCACCCGCACACCGGCGACGATCGCCAGCAGCGGCGCCACCAGCACGTCCGGATCGGCCGACTTGCCCAGGAACCCCGCGGCGCCCGCGCGCAGGGCGGCGGACGCGAGCCCGAGGTCCTCGGTGCCCGACAGCGCCAGTACGTGCGTCGCGGGGTAGGCGGCACGGATCCGCCGGATCGTCTCGACGCCGCCGAGCGGGGGCAGGGCGAGGTCGACGATCGCGATGTCGGCCACCTCGCGCCCGACCAGCGCCACGGCCTGCTCGCCCGTCGTGGTCGACCCGGCCACGGTGAACGTCTGGCCCGCACGCGCCTGGAGCAGCAGGGCGAGGCCCTGCGAGAACAGGGCGTGGTCGTCGACGATGACCACGACGTACCGACCGTCACGCACGATCGAGGACCCTAACGCAGCACCGCGTCGATCAGATCCAGCGGCGGGCCACGCGCATCCTCGGTCCGCCATGCGCACCGTCGACCGTGCGCGTGGGGACGGAAGGTGCGCGTCGGCTCGCCTTCCATTGTCACTGTCAGGTGTGGCGCACGCCGAGCGTCTCGTTGAGCTCACCGCGCCCCGCGATGCCCAGCTTCGTGTACGCGTGCGCGAGGTGGGTCTCGACGGTGCGCACCGAGACCACCAGACGACGCGCGATGGCCTGGTTGGACAGGCCGCCCGCCGCGAGCCGCGCGACGTCCTGCTCGCGGGCGGTGAGCGACGGCGCGGCGAGGTGGACGAGTGCGGGGGTCCGCGGATCGCCACACCGGTGGGCGAGCGCCCTCGCGCGGGAGGCGGCGGCCGCGCTGCGCCGCCGGTGACCGGCCAGATGGTGCAGCGACGCGGCGTCGGCGGCCGCGGCGGCGGCGACCAGCAGCGACCCCAGCTTCTCGAAGCGTGCGCTCACCGCGTCGAGCCGCCGCG
>JAKDLE010000704.1 GCA_030453005.1 Pseudonocardia sp.
CGCCCTGGTCGGTCAGCCAGTTCAGGAACCGGGTCAGCTCGTCGAGCCGCCCGGCGTGCAGCAGGACGACCAACCGGGTCTGCTCCAGGGCCAGGGGCCCCAGCCCGGGCCCGCGACGCCGGTCGGAGCCGGGCGCCGACCGCGACCCGGCGGCCACCGCCGCGAGGGCGTCCTCGGTCCGCCCCTGCACGGCGAGACCCACCCCCGCGGCCGCCGCGGCGAACGGGTGGCCCGCCGCGGCCTCCGGGGCCGCGAGCACCTGCGTGCCCAGGGCGACCGCCGACCGCACGTCGCCTGCTCGCAGCTCGAGCATCGCCCGCAGCCCCGACAGCAGACCGGTGTCGTCCGGCGCGGCGTCGTCGAGCAGCCGCCGGGCGTCGTCGGGGCGGTGCAGCCCGAGCTGGAGGTTCACGGCGCGGACGGCCGTGAGGCGCGGATCGCCCGGCCCGTCCTGCGCCGCCTGCTCAACGGCGGTGGCGTGCCCCTGCCACTGCAGCGCCTCCGCCCACGCGATCCGCGCCCGGACGGGGCCCCCGGCCGACACGGCGGCACGGGCGAGGCGCTCGGCGAGCGCGTGATCGGACTGGGCGGCGGCCTCCTCCGCCGCCGCGACGAGGACGGCCGGGTCCACGTCGCGCGTCTCGCCGTCGAGCAGCATCCGACCCGCCAGGAGCAGCTCGGCGGATGACCCGGGTGCCTGGTGGTCCTCGCCGACGACCAGCCGCCGGACCCGCTCAGCCTCGGCGACGGGCAGCTGCCGGGCGAGCACGGCGGCGTGCACGGGCTGGGCCGCCCGGACCCGGGCGCCGCCGGGCACGTCCACCGGACGGTCGACGGCCACGCGCGCCGCGCGTTCCAGCGCGGCCATCGTCGCGCGACCGACGAGCCCGGCGTAGCGGCCGACCGGAAGGGGGCCTGCGACCGCCAGCACCTCCAGCGCGGCACGCTGAGCGGCATCGACCGACGCGAGCTGCGCGAGCGCGATCCCGGTCAGCCGCGCGCTGGGCTCCATCCGTCCCGACCAGCGCCAGAGCCCGTCGCGGGAGGCCAGGTGCCCGCTGGCGCGACCGCCGTCCACCAGCTCGCGGAGCACCCGCGGGTTGCCGTGGCTCAGCCGCCACAGCTGCTCGACGGTGCGGCTGTCGACGTACCCGTCGAGCACGGCGTCGAGCAGCCGCTCGGTGTGCGGGCGGGACAGCGGCGCGAGGTCGACGCGGACGGCCTGGTCGCCCATCCAGAGCTCGGCCAGGGGATCCGGACCGGCGGCGGGCACGGTGGCGACGAGCGTCACCGCGCCACCGGCGGCGAGCCGGTGCAGCAGGGTGACCGTCAGCGGGTCGAGCAACTGTGCGTCGTCGACGACCAGCACCGGTGGCTCGCCACCGCCGTCTGCGCCGAGGGTCCCGTCTGCGCCGAGGGTCCCGTCTGCGCCGAGGGTCCCGTCTCCGCCGAGGGCCGTGGCCGCGTGCGCGACCAGCTCGGCGTCCGTGGCGCCGGGTGGGGCGGGCGGAAGCAGGTGGGCCAGCGCCCCCAGCGGGACGGCCGCCGCGGCCGAGCTCGCCGCGGCGCGCAGCACCCTGCGCCCGCGCCGGGCCACCAGCTCGGTGGCCTCCCGCGCGAGGCGGCTGCGGCCGACCCCGGCGCGACCCGCGATCACGACGCAGGAGGTGGCCTGGGCGAACGCGCCGGCCAACGTGTCCATCTCGGTGTCTCGGCCGGCGAGTGGCCAGAGAAGCCGTCCCGTCATCGAATGCCCCGTCGAGCGTGGTCCATACGGGGGGGTTCGTACCTCCCCTCGGCCGGGTTCGGGTGACGATCGCGATGGTTTAGCGGCGGAATGTCCAGTTCGACGGGACGGTGCGGACGGCGTCGACGATGACGTTCGCGCGGTAGTGCCCGTCCGCGGCGTCGAAGAAGCCCCCGCACGTGATGAGCCGCAGCTCGGGTACCGGCGTCGGTCCGTACACCTGCGCGGTGGGGAACTCGTCCTTGTCCACCGTCTGCAGCGATTGCACGGTGAACGTCAGGACGTCGCCGCCCGCCTGTTCGATCTCGATGGTGTCGCCCTCGCGCAGCGTCGCGACGTCGACGAAGACTCCCGGTCCGGACCGCGAGTCGACGTGCCCGGCCACGACGGCGGGCCCGACCTCGCCCGGCACGGTGCCGCCGGTGTGCCAACCGGCGACGTCGGCGGTGGCGGGCGGCACGAGTACCCCGGCCTCGTCGACGCCCAGCGGCACGATCGGGCTGTCGACGCCCAGCCGCGGGATCCGGATGGCGACCGGGAGGGTCGACGTGTCGGGCCGGGTCGCCGTCGCGCCCGGCACCGCGGCGCTCACCACGGGCGCGGGCGACGCCGGCTGGGGGGACGCCGACACGAACAGGGCCGCCGAGACCGCGGCGGCCACCGCGACCCCCGCCAGCGCCCGGGTACGGCTCACGGACGGACCGCACGGAACCGCAGGGCGAGCGC
>JAKDLE010000705.1 GCA_030453005.1 Pseudonocardia sp.
CGGTACGGGGCGGATCGGTACGGGGCGGATCGCTACGGGGCGGATCGGCACGGGCCCCTCCGACGGCGCGTTCCCGGTCGGTGTGCCGCTGCTCGACGAGTCGCACCTGCAGGTGACGTCCAGCCCGGACACGCGCGACGCCGCCGAGGCGCTCGTGGAGATGCTCGTGATGCGCGTGCTGAGCTACTTCCGGCCCGGGCTCGTGCAGGTGCACGTGTGGGACGTCGGTCGGTTCGCGGGCGCGATGCCGGGGCTCTACCCCCTGACCCGCACCGGGCTGCTCACCGTGCACGACCCGGCCCGCCTGCCGCAGCTGCTCGACGAGCTCTCGGACCGGATCCGGCGCGTGCACACCCGCGTACTGGTGGACGGGCACGTCTCGCTGCGGGCGCTGAGCGAGTCGACCGGGTCACGCGGCGAGCCCTGGGTGCTCGCCGTGCTGGTGGGCAACCGACAGGGCCTCGGCGAGGACGAGCACCGGCAGCTGCAACGGGTGGCGCGTGGCGGACCGGCGTGCGGCGTGCAGCTGTTGATGCTCGACGTGCCGATCTCGGTGAACGCCCCGGTGGAGACCGTGCGGCTGCGCGAGGACGCGAGTGCGCTCACGTCGATGACCGGTCCCCACGTCACCGTGACGCCCGACCCGCCGCGCCCGGGCGACGAGCTGACCGCCGCGGCGCACGCGATCGCCGACGCCCACGAGAGCTGGCGTAGCCGCGTCGGCACCTTCGCCGACCTGCTGCCGACGCACCGCGGGCGTGCGTCGTCGCGCAGTGGGCTGCGGGCCCCGGTCGGGTTCGCCGACGGGCTGCCCGTGGAGGTGGCGCTGGCCGACGCCTCGCCGCACGCGCTGATCGGCGGGCCCAGTGGCTCGGGCAAGACCAACCTGCTGCTCGCGATGATCAGCGCGATGGCCACCCGGTACGACCCCGACGAGCTGGAGCTCTACCTGCTCGACTTCAAGGAGGGCGTCTCCTTCGCACAGTTCGCCCCCGGTCGCCGCGACCGCACCTGGCTGCCGCACGCGCGGCTCGTCGGCGTCAACATCAACACCGACCGGGAGTTCGGGCTGGCGCTGCTCCAGTTTCTGGCCGACGAGATGCGCCGCCGCGCCGTGGCCGCGAAGGCCCACGAGGTGACCAAGCTGGAGGAGCTGCGGGCGGCCGACCCGACGGGGCGCTGGCCGCGGATCGTGGCCGTGATCGACGAGTTCCAGTACCTCTTCGCCGAACGCGACGGCGTCACCAAGCAGGCGACGATGCTCCTGGAGGACGTGGCCCGCCGCGGCCGTTCCCAGGGCATCCACCTCGTGCTGGCCAGCCAGGACGTCTCGGGCATCGAGGCGTTCTGGGGACGTCCGGCGATCTTCGAGCAGTTCGTGCTGCGGATCGCGCTGCCCCGGGCCCGCCGGGTGCTCTCCGAGCTCAACGACGCCACCCTCGACCTGCCGCGCTGGCACGCCGTGCTCAACCACGAGTCCGGCATCCGGCACGGCAACGAGATCGTCCGCATCCCCGACGCCACGGCGAAGGGCACCACCGACGAGGTGCAGCGCCGACTGCACGCCGACCACCACGAGGGTCGGCCGGAACCCCGGCTCTTCGACGGCAGCCGTGCGCCGGATCTCGACGACCTGATCGCGGGCCTGCCGGGCGACCCGGTGCCGCAGGCCCTGCTCGGGCAGTGCATCGACGTGGCGGGCAGCGCGTCGGTCGCCCGGCTGCCCGACGCCCCGGGCCGCAACCTCGCCGTGCTCGCCGCAGGCCCGAAGGACGCCGTGCGGGTGCTCGGCGCGGCCGCCGGATCGCTCGCCGGGCAGTACGCCGCAGGCGCCGTCGACGTCGTCATCGCACCGCTGGTGGCCGAGGCCGCGGAGCCCGCCGCCGACCTCGCTCGGCGCTTCACCGCGGCGGGCCACACGCCGGAGAAGGTGCCGCTCGCGGGGATCCGGTCGCGCATCGAGGCGCTGGCGGCGGAGGTGACCTCGCGGCTCTCCGGTGACGCCCGGCGTCCCCTGCTCGTCGTGCTCTACGCCGCCGACGCCGCCGACGCCCTGCTGGAACGCGAGGGGGTGGAGGCGCTGCGCCGCGTGCTGCGGTCGGGGCCGGAGACCGGAGTGCACGTGCTGGGCTGGTGGCGCAGCGTGCAACGACTGCGAGCCACCCTGAGCGTGAGCGCCGCACCCGACGACGTGGGCTGCTGGGTGGCGCTCGACGTGCAGGGCAGCGAGCTGAGCAGCCTCGTGCCGTCGATGCTGGTGAGCTGGTCGCCCCGGCCCGGCCGCGGACTGGTCTACGACCGGGCACAACACGCGCGTCCGGAGGTCGTCATCGTGCCGACATGGGGGGAAGCGTGACCGGGCTCGCGAGGTCACCAGACCCTGCTGGCAAATTCGCCATGGCCCGGGATCCTGGCAGGCATCGTCCTCGTCATAATCGTCAAGAGTGGTGCCAGGACGACAGATCTGTCG
>JAKDLE010000706.1 GCA_030453005.1 Pseudonocardia sp.
AAGCTGGTTGCGTGAAGGTGGCCTTCCTGCAACGGCTCGCGGGGGTCGGGGCAACGGCGGCGGGTCAGCGGCGGCGGCGGGAGAGTGCCTCGCGCAGGGGCGGGACGACGACGCCCTCGGTCGCCATCTTGCGGCGGGCGCGGCGACGGGCGACGAGCACCCCGGCCAGCGCGACGACCCAGACCACGTACTGCACCGTCCAGGCCACCCGGAACGCCTCGGGGGTGTAGCCGCCGGAGCCCAGCCCCAGCAGCACGCCCACCGCCAGTGCGACGAGCAGCGACGCCAGGAACCCGCCGATGTTGACGATCCCCACCGCGGTGCCCTGCCGGTGCCCCGGGTTGAACGTGCGGGCGTAGTCGAACCCGATCAGCGAGCCCGGTCCGCCGAGGGCCAGCACCACCACCAGTGCCACCAGCAGCCACCGAGGCGCGGGCGGCGGCACGGCCAGCACGACCGTCCACATGGCCGCGGTGAGTGCGATGACGGCGAGCACGAGCCAGGACCGGCGCAGCGGGTGGCGCGCGGTGAACTCGCCGAACAGCGGTCCCGCCACGATCCCGACGCCGACGAGCACCGCGAGCATGGCCGCGGCCTCGCCGGGACTGAAGCCCTGCCCCGCCACGAGATAGGGCACCCCCCAGAGCAGTGCGAACACGGTGCCGGAGAACTGGGTGCCCATGTGCGTCCAGAGCCCGAGGCGGGTGCCCGGCTCGCGCCACGACGCCGCGACCCCGTCGAGCACCTCCCGCGCCGTCGGCGCCCGGGGGGCGGGCGGCGCGCCCGGCGGCCGGTTGCGCACCACCGCGAGCACGGCGATCGCGACCGCCACGCCCAGCGCCGCGGCGGACAGGAACGCAGGCGTCCAGCCCGGCCCGTAGAGCAGCGCCGCCAGCGGCAGCGCGGAGAGCACCTGCCCGAGCTGTCCGAGCAGGCCGGTGAGCTGCGTCATCAACGGCACGCGGCGCGGCGGGAACCAGGCGTTGACCACCGAGAGCACGCTGATGAACGTCAGCGCGTCCCCGGCGCCCACGAACACCCGCGCGGCGATGGCCAGCGGCAGCCCGGTGGCCAGCGCGAGCATCAGCTGCCCGGCCGCCATCGTCAACGCCCCGACGACGATGAGCCGTCGGGCCCCGAACCGGTCGAGCAGCGCCCCGACGGGGATCTGCAGGCTCGCGTAGACCAGCAGCTGCAGCACGACGAAGCCCGACAGGACGGCGGGCGCCGCGCCGAAGCGCTCGGCGGCCTCCAGCCCCGCCACGCCGAACGAGGTGCGGTGCATGACGCCGACGAGGTAGGCGGCGAGCGCCACGGTCCACACCGCCCAGGTGCGGCGGGTGGGGGTGGAAGGCGACGTCGGTACCGGGGCGAGCGTGTCCATGGCCCCACCCATGGTGCGCGGCCGCGGGCGGAAAAGGGATGCTGTGCGGGGAGTTTCACGTTGAGGCGGTGGGACCCCGTCGACGAAGTGGAGGTGCGCGGTGCAGGAGCCTGCCGAGCTGTACGAGATCGTGGACGACACCCCGGCGCTCGGGGAACCGGTGCTGCTCGTCGCGCTGGACGGCTTCGTCGACGCAGGCAACGCGGCCCGCCTGGCGCTGGAGGCGCTGGAGACCAGCGGCAGCGAGTCGCGCACGGTGGTGCGTTTCGACGTCGACCAGCTCGTGGACTACCGCTCGCGGCGCCCGCCGCTGCGCTTCGAGGCCGACCGGTGGGCCGCCTACGAGGCGCCCCGGCTCGACATCGTGGCGCTCACCGACAACAGCGAAGCCTCCTACCTGCTGCTCTCGGGCCCCGAGCCGGACACGCAGTGGGAACGGTTCTCCGCCGCGGTCGAGCAGCTGGTGCAACGCCTCGGCGTCCGCCTGGTGATCAACCTGACGGCGATCCCGATGGCCGTGCCGCACACCCGGCCGATCGGCGTCACCGTGCACGGCACCCGCCCGGAGCTCACCGAGGGCCACGAGGCGTGGTTCGCCACCGCCGAGGTGCCCGGCAGTGCCGTGGCGCTGATGGAGTTCCGGCTCGGCGAGGCCGGGCACGACGCGATGGGGTTCGCCGTCCACGTGCCGCACTACCTGGCGCGCGCGGAGTACCCGCAGGCCGCGCGGGTGCTGCTCGACCACGTCGGGATCGCGGCGGGGCTGTACCTGCCCACCGAGTCGCTGTCGGCGGCCGCGAAGCGCGCGGAGAGCGAGATCGCCGAGCAGGTGGCGGGGTCGGAGGAGGTGACCCAGGTGGTGCGGGCGCTGGAGCGTCAGTACGACACGGTCTCGTCGGGCCGCGGCGACCGCGGCGGCCTCGGCCTGGCCGGTGAGCTCCCCAGCGCCGACGAGCTGGCCGCCGAGGTGGAGAAGTTCCTCGCCGACCGGGACGGAGCCGACCGGGACGGGGCGGACCGAGACGGGGCCGATCAGGACGACGAGCCCCCTCCCCCCGCCCCCTGACCCGAGCGAACGGCACTC
>JAKDLE010000053.1 GCA_030453005.1 Pseudonocardia sp.
TTCTCGCTGCGTTCGGCCTCGCCGTTGCCGTCGCCGCCGGAGGCGCGTCGACAGGCGTTGCGGGCATCGGGTCCGGAACCACAGCGTCTTCAGCGAACTCGGCCGGCTCCCGCGGTCAGGCCCGCGTCAATGACCGGAACTCACAGGCGGTGCAGGCTCGTCTTGTCGCGCAGGGAGTGAGGATCAACGCGCGTGCGACGGACGACTCGGACAACTGCGTTGAGCACTCTCACGGCCAGGTGCAGGACTATCTTCGCGCCAACCCATGCGTTGCGCTCCACCGCTCGCTCTTCGAGCTGCGAGATCGCAACGGCGACGTGGTGCTCATCGCGGTGGCGTGGGTGGACATGGGCGACGAGGCGACAGCACGTGAGTTTCACCGTCTCGTCGACGGCAGCGGTACCGGCAACATCGTAGAGCTGTCGCGCGAGCGCGGCCGGTACCGCTCCGTTCGCTTCACCGGAGACTTCTATGCGTCCAACCGTGACGGCACCGTGGTAGTCAATGCGCAAGCACAGCCGGTCGCCCGAGGGTGGGCAGGCGTCGCGTTGACGGCCGTCGTCAACGACGCCGTACGGTGACCCACTCGACTGCTGCACAGCTGCTCGGACGACACCCGGGAACTCGGCGATCAGCCTCCACCGGCTCACCACGGCGTCGAGACAATCTCGGAGCGGCATCCGTTGAGACCCCTCCAGCGTTGCAAGATCGCCATGGTCCAGAGGCAGCGAAAAGGGCATCACGAGCGGCAGCACACCCCGCACGCCGCGCGACACGGGACGACACGACCAGCGCGAATTACCCACCGGTGTAGTAGCCCGAGCGCCGGACGCGCGTCCACACCGAAGCGCTCGCAGTGCCGCCGGTTGATGGCCTGGGCCACCGGTTGTAGCCGATCTTCTGATCGTAGACGGCGTAGCTGCTCCTTCGAGCTAGGACTCGATAGCAACGGACTGCTCGGTGATCGTCCAGTCAGAGTGATCGAGACGGCAACGGCGCTGATTACTCATGCGGAAGTCGTCGCGCTCGGCCTCGCGAAACTCTCGAGCTGACACCGGCGCGCGGTCCGGCGTCGCCCGGTGGGGAGACGGCAACACCGTCCGCCTTTCACACCGGAGTTGTCCGCGGACGCTCCGGCATTCGCGCGCCGAGAGTCTTGGCGGCTCGTTGGTCCGCCTCGGAGACCCACGCTGAATACGTCTTGAGCGTCGTCGTTCCGCCTCCACCATGCCCCAGCCGGCCCGCAACGGTCCGCGGGTCGACGCCTGCGGCGATGAGTTCGGTGGGGAGTAGTGGCGTAGTCGGTGGAACGTGGTCGCGATGTGGAGCCGGGCGGCCAGGCGGTCGTACCGCTGGGTCACGCTGCCCGGGATCGGAAAGGTCGAGCTGTCGGGCGAGCCAGAGAACAGGAAGGCGTCGGCGGGCAAGTTGATCCCGAGGGATGCGGCGCTGGAGCGAGCGCGCTCGACGTGCTCGCGCAAGATCTCTGCCGTCTCGCTGTCGAGCGCGACCCGCCGCTGCTGGTGCGTCTTCAGCTCCGCTTCGACGAGCACGCCGTGCTCCTTGCGGATCGCCCGCCGCAGCCACAGTGTCTCGCGCCCCTCGTCCAAGTCGACGGAGTGCAGGCGGATCGCGCACAACTCGCCTCGGCGGGCGCCCGTCGTCATCGCCGTCCAGACCAGCGCCCCCCAGTCAGGGTCGCGCCACGACTCCTCGACGATCCGGGCCGCCTCACGCGGCGACGGCGGCTGCGGATTCGGCCTGGGCGCGGTCGGCGGCGTGGCCATGATGACCGGGTTGATGCCCACCCACCGCCACCGAACGGCTCGTTCGAACGCTCCGGAGAGCAGGAAGTGGACGTGGCGGACGACGGATGCGCCGAGGGGGCGGCAGACGTGCGGGCGCGTGCAGCGGCGGTCGCACTCGTGCTCGTGGCGGCTCCAGTGCTGCGGGCCGCGCTTGCCCGAGCAATGCAACCGGCACCTGCGGAGCTCGGCGTAGAGCGAGTCCAGGACCTCGGCGTCGAGAGCACCGACCTTCACGTGCCCGATGAACGGCGACACGTGGTTGCGCATGTAGCTGCGGTAGGTCGTGGCCGTGGTGGGGGCGCCGTCGAACTGGTCGAGGTAGCGGGTGAGGAGCTGGTCGACCGTTGCCGATGTGCGCGGGTTCCGATTCTCGGCGATCTCGTGCAAGAGCCGGTCGCGGATCTTCTCCGCCTCGCGCCACGCCTTCGGGCCGGGCGGCACGGTGTCGATCAAGTTGTGCCGCTTCTTGGTCACCGGGTCGATGCCAGCGTACACGCGGACCCGCAGTGCGCCGCTCGGCAAGGTCTCGATGCTGCCACGTGCACGGACCCTGCCTGCCCCCGGACGTCCCGCCATGGAACGAAGAGTATCGCGCTTCGTGCCACATCTCGTGCCACGCGAGAGCGTCGTGCGATGCCACCAGACGCATCATGCCTGGTCAAACCTGGAGCCGGAGGTCGGGATCGAACCGACGACCTTTCGCTTACAAGGCGAGTGCTCTACCACTGAGCTACACCGGCGAGGTGTCACCATTCTACTGCCGCACGTCGAGCACACACCGGGACCTACCCTGGCAGCATGCCCCGCTTGACCCTCGTCCCCACCCTCGGCACGGCGTGACCATGACCGACGACGGTGTCCGTTTCTCCCGACGTGTACGCAGCAAGCTGCGCCGGGAGGCGCACGACCTGTTGCACGCCGGTCCGCCGAGTGTGCAGCTCATGTGGCCCATCGGTCCGCAGGTGCCCGACGACGCGCGGGTCCAGGAGGTCCTCGACCTCTGCATGCGGATCGGCGAGGTGCTGCTCTCCAGTGGCGAGAGCGTCGACGAGACGACGAGCGTCATGCTGCGGATCGCGGCCGCATCGGGACTGTCCGCAGTGGACGTCGACGTCACGTTCACCTCGATCACCATGTGCTGCCACCGGGGAATGGCGGCGTCGCCGGTCACGTCGATGCGGCTGGTGCAGTACCGCTCGCTCGACCTCACCCGACTGCTGGCCGTGGGGCGGGTCATCGACCAGGTGGAGGCGGGCGACGTGGACGTGCGGGCAGCGGCCACCGAGCTGTCCGAGGCGGTCAACTCGCGGCACCCGTACCCGCGGTGGGTCGCGACGGTCGGGGGGGCCGGGCTGGCGGCGTCGATCGCGTTCCTGCTCGGCGGAGGGCTGGTCACCGGGCTGGCCGCGTTCGGGGTCACCGCGTCGCTCGACCGCATCGGGCGGCTGCTCAACCGTCGGGGGCTGCCTCCGTTCTTCCAACAGATCGTCGGCGGTGCGCTCGCCACCGGCACCACCGTGGCGCTGTTCGGGCTCGGGGCGTTCCCTCCGGGCACCCGCCCGTCCCTGGTGATCGCGGCCACGATCACGGTGCTGCTGTCGGGCCTGTCGCTGGTCAGCACCGGACAGGACGCGATCACCGGCTACTACGTCACCTCGGCCGGGCGGGCGATGGAGATCGTGCTCCTGTCCGCGGGGCTGCTGGTCGGGGTGGTGCTCGGGCTGCGGGTCGGACTGGAGTTCGCGCCGCCGCTGGAGGTGGCGGGCGAGCTGCCGGTGGGCGTCGGGCGGTTCGGGTTGTCGATGCTGGCCGGGGCCACCGCGGCGGCGAGCTACGCGTTGGCCGGGTATGCGCCGGTGCGGTCGTTGGTCGCGGCCGCTCTCACCGGGGCGGCCGCCTGGGGCACCTACGGAGTGCTCGTGCAGGTCGCCGGCGTCGGCCCGGTCCCTTCCACCGGTGCCGCCGCGATCGTGATCGGTCTCGCCAGCGGCATGTTCCGGCGCGGAGGTGGAGTACCGCCGCTGGTCGTCTCCCTGGCGGGCATCACCCCGCTGGTGCCCGGGTTCAGCGCCTACCGGGGCTTCTACCAGCTCGCCGTCGAGGGCGTGGCCGACGGCCTGGTGACGATCACGTTGGCTCTCGCGATCGGCCTCGCGCTCGCCGCGGGCGTCTCGTTCGGCGACTACCTCACCCGGCCCAACCGCAACGTCTCCCCCTCCACTCCGTCCCCCGCGCCCGAGCTCGGTCCCGCGTAGGCTCGGCGCTTCCGGCAGCAGCACCCCGAGGAGGCTTCGTGGCCGATCAGACGGCCGAGTTCGTGGTGGTGGCCAACCGGCTGCCGGTCGACCTGGAGAGGCTCCCCGACGGTACGAGCCGGTGGAAGCGCAGCCCCGGCGGTCTCGTCACGGCGCTGGAGCCGATGCTGCGCGGCCGTGAGGGAGCCTGGGTCGGCTGGCCCGGGCTCGCCGACGCCGAGGCCGACCCGTTCGTCGAGGACGGTCTGGCGCTGCATCCGGTGATGCTCACCGCGCAGGAGGTCGAGGACTACTACGAGGGCTTCTCCAACGCCACCCTGTGGCCGCTCTACCACGACGTGGTGGCCCCGCCGGCGTTCCACCGGCACTGGTGGCAGGCCTACGTGCGGGTGAACCAGCGGTTCGCCGAGGCGGTGGCCGAGGTGGCCTCGCCGGGTGCCGTCGTCTGGATCCAGGACTACCAGCTGCAGCTGCTCCCCGCGGCCCTGCGCGCGCTGCGCCCGGACCTGCGTATCGGCTTCTTCCTGCACATCCCGTTCCCCCCGGTGGAGCTCTATCAGCAGTTGCCGTGGCGCAAGCAGGTCGTCGAGGGCCTGCTCGGCGCGGACCTCGTCGGGTTCCACACACCCGGCGGCGTGCGCAACTTCCGCTGGCTCGCCACCCGGTTCACCGAGGCCACCCCCGGCAGCACCCGCACCGAGATCAAGTACGGCGACCGCACCGTGCGGATCGGCGCGTTCCCCATCTCGATCGACTCCGCCCACCTCGACGGTCTGTCCCGCACCGACGAGGTGCAGCAGCGCGCCCAGCAGATCCGGGCCGACCTGGGCAACCCGGAGCGCGTCATCCTCGGGGTCGACCGGCTGGACTACACCAAGGGCATCGACGTCCGGCTGCGCGCGTTCGAGGAGCTGCTGCAGGAGGGCACCGCCGACGCCGAGAAGACCGTGATGATCCAGCTCGCGACGCCGAGCCGGGAGCGCGTCGAGCACTACCAGAAGATGCGCAACGACATCGAGCAGTCGGTGGGCCGGATCAACGGCGAGTACGCCCGGGTCGGGCACCCGGTACTGCACTACCTGCACCAGTCCCTGCCGCGCGACGAGCTGGCGGCGTTCTTCGTGGCCGCCGACGTCATGCTCGTGACCCCGCTGCGCGACGGGATGAACCTCGTGGCCAAGGAGTACGTCGCCTGTCGCGGGGACCTCGGGGGCGTGCTGGTCCTGTCGGAGTTCGCCGGGGCGGCCATCGAGCTGAAGGAGGCGGTGCTGGTCAACCCGCACGACACCGACGGCGTCAAGGACGCGCTGCAGAGGGCGCTGACGATGCCCGCCACCGAGAGCCGCAAGCGGATGCGGTCGCTGCGCAGGCAGGTGCTCTCGCACGACGTCGACCGCTGGGCCCGCTCCTTCCTCGACGTACTTGGCCTCGACACGGGGGGCCTGCCGCCGTCATGAGCGCTCTGCACGACGCGGTGCGCCGGGTCGCGACCGTCCCGCGGCTCCTCGTGGCCCTCGACTTCGACGGCGTCCTCGCCCCGATCGTCGACGTCCCCTCCGACGCGCGCCCGCTGCCCGCGGCCGCGGCCGCACTGGGCTCGCTGGCCACGCTGCCGGACACCACGGTCGCGATGCTGTCCGGGCGCGGCCTCGCCGACCTGGCCGCGGTGTCGGGTCTCGGCGCCCCGATCCGGCTGGTGGGCAGCCACGGCGGGGAGTTCGACGGCACGGACCTCGGGGGCGCGGCCGTCCTCGACGACGACCGACGCGCCCTGCTCGACTCGCTCACCGTGGAGCTCACCGAGCTCGTGGACGGGGAGCCGGGCGTGGCGCTGGAACGCAAGCCCGCAGGCGTGGCCGTGCACGTGCGCAACGCCGCTCCGGACGTCGGGGCCCGGGTGCTCGACGCCGTGCGGGTGGGCCCCGCGGCCCGCCCGGGCGTGGCGTCCACCCCGGGCAAGGCCGTGCTCGACCTCGCGGTGCTGAGCGTGAACAAGGGCACAGCGCTCGACGTCCTGCGCGATCGGGCGGGGGCTGACGCCGTGCTGTTCGCGGGCGACGACGTCACCGACGAGAGCGCCTTCGCACGGCTGCACACCGGCGACGTCGGGGTGAAGGTCGGCGACGGCGACACGGCGGCGGCCCACCGCGTGGCGGACCCGGCCGAGGTCGCGCAGCTGCTGGAGCTGCTGCTCAGCGTCCGCGCCGGCTGATCACCAGCCGGGGAACCACCGCTCCGGGGCGCGCGCCCGCCCGCTGGTGACGCCCACGATCAGCTCCGTGGGCAGCGTGACGACGCGCGGACGGTTGCGCTCGTCCCGCTCCAACAGCAGCTCGCCCGCCGCCCGGCCCTTCTCCAGCACGGGCTGGCGCACCGTGGTGAGCCCGGCCCGCAGCCCCTCGGGCACCCCGTCGAACCCGGTGACCGTGAGGTCCTCGGGTACCGAGAGCTTGCGCTCGGCGGCGTGCCGCAGGGCCCCCAACGCCAGGATGTCGGACGTGCAGACCACCGCGGTGACGTCGGGGTGGGCCGCCAACAGCTCGGCGGTGGCCGCTTGGCCTGCGTCGACGCTGTGCGCGAAGCGCTCGTGGACGGGCACCGCCGCCCAGTCGACGCCCGCCTCGGCGAGGCCCTCGCGCAGCCCGGCGAGCCGGTTGCGCTGCACGGGGTAGGTGGCCCCGGTCTGGCGGGCCTCGTCGGCGGGTCCGTCGTACCGGCCGCTGCCCAGCCGCATGCAGAGCACGCCGATCCGCCGGTGACCGAGGCCGGTGAGGTGCCGCGCCATGCCGAGCATCGCCGCGTGGTCGTCGACGCCGACCCGGTCGACACCCTCGACGCCGATCGGCTGGTCGCACACGACCGTGGGGACCGGACGCTGCAGAACGGCCTTGAAGTGCGGGTCGTCCTCGCGCACCGAGTAGACGACGAACCCGTCGACGCCCGCCTGGTGCACCGCTGTGACGTCGGCGAGCTCGGGGCTGACCGGGACGAGCAGCAACCCGGAGCCCGCCCGTTCACAGGCGAGGGCGAGCCCTTCGAGAAAGCCGGTGGCGGCGGGGTCGCGGAACGCATACGACAGCGCCTCGGTGAGCAGCAGCCCGACCGCCCCGGCCCGTCGGGTGCGCAGCGAACGCGCCACCGGATCGGGGCCCGGGTAGCCCAGCCGCCGGGCCGCCTCCAGAACCCGCGCACGCAGCGGGGCGGAGAGCTGGTCGGGGCGGTTGTAGGCGTTGGACACGGTGGTGCGCGACACCCCGAGCTCGGCGGCGAGCGACGCCAGCGTCGCTGGTCGCCGGACGTCTCGGGGTACGCGCATCCCCGCCACGTTAACGGTTCAGACGTGGGGCCGGAAGGCCGGCACCGTTCGGTCGAACCCCTCGGCGGGATCACGCGCTAGAGTGAATCGACAACGGTTATCAGTGCTGAACGCCGCGGACGAGCCGACCTCAGGAGTCCACACCCATGCGCCTGCACCACCCGCTGGTGGGAGCGACCGCCGCCCTCGCCGCACTCACCCTGTCCGCCTGCGGCTCGCCCGGCCCCGGTGCACCGGGCGCCTCGCCCGCCGCGGACGACGGCGTCGTCACCGTGGTGGCGTCGACGAACGTCTACGGTGCCATCGCCGAAGCCGTCGGCGGCGAGGACGTCACCGTCGAGTCGATCATCACCGACCCGGCCGCCGACCCTCACTCCTACGAGAGCACCCCGGCTGACGCGGCGATCGTGAGCGACGCCGACGTCGTGATCCGCAACGGCGGTGGCTACGACGCGTTCATGCCGCAGCTGCTGGAGGCCACCGACGGATCGCCCGCCGTGATCGACGTCGCCGAGCTGTCCGGCCTGGTCCCCGCGGAGGAGGCGGGCGAGGAGCACGCGCACGGCGAGCTCAACGAGCACCTCTGGTACAGCCTGCCCACCGTGCAGCAGGTGGCGACCCGGCTGGCCGCCGAGCTCGGCACCGTCGACCCGGCGGGCGCCGCCACCTACACGGCGAACGCGCAGGCCTTCGCGGGCGAGGTCGCGAGCCTGCAGGAGCGCGTCGAGGCCATCGGACCGAGCGTGGAGGCCGGACGCGTGGCCGTCACCGAGCCGATCCCGGCGTACCTCATCGAGACGGCCGGGCTCACCGACGTCACCCCACCGGAGTTCTCGGAGGCGGTCGAGGAGGACACCGACCCGCCTGCCGCGGTCGTCGCGGAGACGCTGGCGCTGTTCGCCCCCGGGGCCGAACCCATCGAGGCCCTGATCCTCAACTCCCAGACCCAGACCCCCACCACCGAGCAGGTGCGGCAGGCCGCCAGAGCAGGCGGCGTCCCGGTGGTCGAGATGAGCGAGACGCTGCCCGACGGCGCAGCCGGCTACCTCGCCTGGATGGGGTCGCAGGTCGACGCGCTCTCGGCCGCGCTGAACCCGGTCTGAGCACATGGTGGTAGCACTGAGGACCGCGCCGTCGGTCACCTCCGCCGTCTCGCTGCGCGGGGCCCGCGTCAGCTTCGGCGAGCGCACGCTGTGGGACGGACTCGACCTCGACGTGGCGCCCGGCGAGTTCCTCGCCGTGCTCGGCCCGAACGGCTCCGGCAAGACCACGCTCATGCGGGTACTGCTCGGGCTGCTGCCGCTGTCGGCGGGCGAGGTGCGCATCGCGGGCAGCGCGCCGCGGCGGGGTAGCCCGTCGATCGGCTACGTGCCGCAGCAGAAGGCGCTCGACCCGGACCTGCCGCTGCGCGGACAGGACCTGGTCGGGCTCGGTTTCGACGGCCACCGGCTCGGCGTCGGCCTGCGCGGGCGGCGGGAGCGCCGGGCCAGGGTGGATGCCGCACTGGCGGCCGTCGACGGCACCGCCTACGCCGACGCCCCCATCGGGCGGCTCTCGGGCGGGGAGCAGCAACGGTTGCGCGTCGCCCAGGCGCTCGTCGGCGACCCCGGCGTGCTGCTCTGCGACGAGCCGCTGCTCTCCCTCGACCTCGCCCACCAGCGCACGGTCACGCGGCTGATCGAGGCTCGCCGCCGCGACTTCGACACCGCCGTGCTGTTCGTCACCCACGAGATCAACCCGGTGCTGCCGCTCGTCGACCGGGTGCTCTACCTGGTGGAGGGTCGGTTCCGGATCGGGCCGCCGGAGGAGGTCATGACGTCCGCGGTGTTGTCCGAGCTCTACCGCACCGACGTCGACGTCCTGCGGGTGCGTGATCGGCTGGTCGTGGTCGGAGCCGACGGGCGGGACGTGCACCACGGGGAGTCCGCGTCGTGACCGACCTGCTCGATCGACTGTTCACGTTCGAGGGCATCGGCGAGCTGCTCGAGCTGCAGTTCGTCCAGAGCGCGCTGATCGCGTGCGCCGTGCTGGGGGTCGTGGCGGGGGCGCTGGCGCCCCTGATCGTGTCGCGCGGCATGGCGTTCGCCGTGCACGGCACCGCCGAGCTGGCCTTCACCGGCGGGGCGGCCGCGTTGCTGATCGGGATCGGGGTCGGGATCGGAGCGGTCGCCGGGGCGGTCGTCGCCGCGCTGGTGTTCGGGCTGCTGGGGCTGCGCCAGCGCGAGCGCGACTCGGTGATCGGGGTGGTGCTCGCGTTCGGCCTCGGCCTGGGTGTGTTGATGCTCTCGCTCTACGACGGGCGGGCCTCGAACAAGTTCGGGCTGCTGACCGGCTCCATCGTCGCGGTGGACTCGGCCAACGTCATGCAGCTCGGCGTCGTCGCGGCGCTGGTGCTCGGGGCGCTCGCGCTGCTCTACCGGCAGCTGCTGTTCGCCAGCACCGACCCGGACGTCGCGCTGGCCCGGGGGGTGCCCGTGCGGGCTCTCTCCATGGTGTTCGCGGTACTCATCGGGCTCACCACAGCGCTCGCGGTGCCCATCGTCGGCGCGATCCTGGTGCTGTCGGTGATGATCGCCCCCGGCGCGGCGGCGGCCCGGGTCACCGCGAGCCCGCTGCGCGCCACCGTCCTCGCCGTGCTGTTCGCGGAGGTGGCGCTGGTGGGCGGCACGCTCCTGTCGCTGGCGCCGGGACTGCCGATCTCCGGCTACGTGGCGACGATCGCGTTCGTGCTCTACGTCGGCTGCCGGGTGGTGGC